>CAZFTH010000100.1:0-5946 GCA_964521745.1 uncultured Peptostreptococcaceae bacterium | reverse complement strand
TTTAGCAATTTAATTCCCTGTGTAAGAGGAAGTATATCTACTGTTTTTTGAAGTGCATTAAGCATCACTTCATACGGAAGTGTCGCTCCTGAAAAAATGAGCATAGGAAAATATAATATACTCGCTATTATTCCTGCCATTTTCGTATTTGGTGCAATTCCTCCTACCATCATTCCTATACTAAACATAGACACCATCACTAAAATATATGCTCCTAGAAAAGTCCCTATATCTCCACGAAATTGATATCCAAAGAAGAGTTTTGCAACAAAATATAAAAGAAATAAAGATGAAACTGCATACAAAAAATATATAGTTACTTGAACTAATAAAATCATAGCCGGACTAACAGGAGTTACCTTATATCTTTTTAGTATATTTTTTCCTCTATAATCTGATATAACCAGCGGCAATCCCATGACTCCCCCTGCACAGATAGAAATCGTAGCTAGTGCTCCAAATGACTGCTCTAAAAAAGAATACCCTGCCCCTTCAAAGGCTGGCTTATTCCCATAAATAACTCCAAGAATAATAAGCACCACAAGAGGAGCACAGATAGCAAATATAAACATATCCATCCCTCTAAGAGACAGCTTTAGCTCTGTTTTTAGCATTGTACTAAAGGTTTTCATTAGCTTCTTCCTCCTCATCTGTATACCAAAGATAAGCATCTTCAAATTTATCGCAGGGACTACTAGTTACCGCTTCTAACACTGTCCCTTCAAACACAATCCTTCCTTTTTTTAAAATGCAAATTCTATCACACAAAGCCTCCACCTCATCCATAAAATGTGAAGTGAGTAATATAGTTAAACCTTTTTCCTTTAGCCTCATAAGAGTCTTCCAAACATCTCGGCGAGCCTTTGCATCAAGGCCTGTTGTCAGCTCATCTAAAAAAACTACTTCAGGATTAGGAATAAGAGCAAGCACTATAAATAAACGCTGTCTTTGTCCTCCAGATAAATCCTTTACAAGGCTTTTATGCTTATCACCAATACCAAACTCCATAAGTAGCTCAATATAATTTAAAGGATTCTGATACAAAGATGCTGTAACTTCACATAGCTCAGATACTTTAATTTGTTCTTGATAATTCATTTCTTGAAACTGAACCCCAACCTTTTCAAACAAGCTCTTGCGATCTGCTTTTGGATTAAGTCCCAAAATAGAAACCTGCCCACTATCTGGGTTTTTTGTACCTAAAATGCATTCAATAGTGGTGCTTTTTCCTGCTCCATTTGCTCCTAACAATCCAAAAACCATTCCTCTACTTACTGATAGGCTCACATTATCTACTGCAATAAAATTGCCATAGGATTTTGTAAGCTGCTCTACTTTGATCACTTCCTTCATATGACTACCTCCTTATTCTCTACAAAAAGAATACCACCAAGAAAAACCTTGGTGGTAAAGTGGAGAGTTTCCAAAAATCAAAACTCATAATTTGAGGCTTTCATATTTTGAAGCATAGCAATCATCTTACTAGCGTTATTTTCTGCCTGTGACAAAGAAGTAATAAGATTATCACATACCGTTATAATATCTTCAGTCTCTTTTGGAGTATCAAGTACCTCCTTGATATCTATATCAGGATTTTTAGATAACTGACCTAGCATGCGAAGAATAGAAGCTAAGGAATAATTTGCACATCTAAGAGACCGAATTATTTTCAAATATCTTATATCTTTATCAGTATACACCCTATATCCATTTTGTTTACGCTTTATCGTCAGTAACCCGTTCATTTCCCAGTTTCTAAGAGTATCCATAGAAATACCTAGATAATTAGAAACCTCTTTTCGTTTCAAAAACCTCGTATTCTCATCCTCTTTATCCGATAAAATCTGCTTTACTATCTCAATAGCTTCTTCAGCGTTTCTTCGCTCTATACTGACAAGCTCCAAGTATTCATTTGTAATGATAAGTGCTGTATCAAAATCTCCCTTGGCAGATATCTTTAGCATCTGAATTATTTTCTGCCTGAGTCCATTTTGCAAGACTTCAATTTGAAAAGCGAGGCGAGCAAGCTTAAATTGATCAATATGAAAATCCGTAAATACACGGTAACCATTTGGCTGTCTTTTCACAACTGGAATAAGTCCTAGCTCTTCATATAGCCTTACTGTATTTGAATGTATGCCTATTATTCTTGCGACTTCCCCAGTCTTATAAACCTTCATCACCCTCACCTCCATGAACTAAATATAACATAAAGCAAAAGTATGGTTATATAGTGGAGGGTCTAACTTTATCCATTTAATATATATCTACGTTGCTGCACTAGATGCTGCAGCTTCATCTGATTTTACACAATCTATAGCTACTACAACTGCAATTACTATGGTTTCCATAGCCTCATCAAAGATTTGAACCTTATAGGTGTCACCCCAAGTAAACCACTCTTTATTAACCTGACCTACAAGCTGACCTTGCTTATAGACTTCAAAATCCATATCCCACCAATTTCCTTGCACTTCTATACCCTCAGCATCTATTGTATATCTCGCTTTAAAAAATGAGAGCTCTTTCGTGATAGTAAGTATCTCTTTTCCTTGAACCTCTACAAAGAATTTAGGTAAAAAACTAAAAACCTTTTTAGTAATAAGAGCAACTTCGTCTCTGTTTTGATTCATTATAGAAAATGTTTTAGGAATTTGAAAAAAGCTTCCCTCTACATAATAAACATCGTTTTGATGCTCATCCGTTATTGTAAATTTTTCTCCTATGCTAAATACCTTTTGTTTGATATATAGTTCCTTCATCGTCATCCTCCTTCGTAATTTAATCCGTTCTCAAACTAAATTTAACATAATGATTTACAAAAATAGTTAATTTTTTATGTCAAAATCCTAATTTAACATCATCATAACCTGTTTATGGCTCCTTGTATATCAAATAGTTATAAATGTATAGGCTAATAATATTCTTAAAATACGCAATTTAAAGTTGCTTTATTTAGCTAAAAATAAACATACAGTTTATGGAATTTTTTTTATTTTTAATGTAATCTGTTCTTAGCAAGTGATTGAAATATTGAGGGGGATGATTATGAGTTTTGGACAAAATATTCAATTTTTAAGAAAAATGAGAAATAAAATGACACAAGAAGAATTGGCAGAAAAGCTTGGTGTGAGTAGACAAACAGTATCAAAATGGGAGCTAGATGTCATGTACCCTGAGATGGATAAGGTTATAGAGATATGCAAATTATTTTCTTGCAGTATGGATGAATTAATACGAAATGATATGAATGTAAGTGACGAAGCTTATTCAGACATAAGAATGGAATATGTTGAACCTTTTAGATATATTAGATATGCAGTTGTTAGTACAGAACCTGAAGATGATGCACTTGATCATGTAAAAAAATGGGCAAAAATGCTAAAAATTCAAAACCCGGAAATTATTGGTTGGGACTTCCCAGTATTATCACAAGAACAAATAAATGTGTTTAATATGCATGGTTACGTTGCCGCGCTCATACTACCCGATAATGTTACAGAAACTGCTGATTTTATGGATATAGTAAATCAAGATAAGCAAAAATACATAGTCATAACTATCAAAGACCCAATGATAGCACCATTTAGATTGATTCCAAATGCATACAAGGTTCTCATGACTCATATGCATATAAATAGGATTCCTCATAAAGAAGATAAAAAAATCATTTCCTGCTTTGAAAAAGAATATTTTGTAAATGGAACCTCATACATGGGCGTGTATATTGCAGTTGATGAAATAGAGTCATAATATGCGTTTAAATTAATTACATACTCCTAATTTATTTTGGCTATCGCAAAGCTAGTATTTGTATTGGAGGCTTAGCATACAATCAATTATATGGTTATTTTCCTACTTTCCTAAGAATCTTGTCCATAGCCTTACCTTTTGCTAGCTCATCTATTAGCTTATCTAGGTATCTTATCTCTCTCATTATGGGCTCTTTAATATCTTCTACTCTCACTCCACATACGACTCCTTTGATAAGCTCTCTTGACGGATTCATTTCTGGAGCTTCTATAAAAAATGTTTCAAAATCAACTCCCTTTTCTAGCTGCAGTTCTAGCTTTTCTTTACTATAACCTGTAAGCCAAAATATGATTTCATCGACCTCTTCCTTTGTTCTTCCTTTTCGCTCTGCTTTTTCCACATACAGAGGATATACTTTTGATATGCTCATAGCATTGATATTATTTTTACTCATAAAAAACCCTCCCTTATCAAATAGTTTTCAGCCACAAATCAATCTCTGCTAGTGCTTCTTTTTCATTGCTTAGCTTGATTTCTCCAGCTAGCTTTCCATCTTTTATATAGATAACCTTTTTGGCCATTGATGCCATTTTTGCATCATGAGTGACTAGCATAATGCTAATACCTTCTTGATTGAGTTTTTTTAATATTTCCATTACTTGACTTGCTGCCTCTGAATTTAAGGCTCCTGTAGGTTCATCCATAAACAAAATCTCAGGACTATTTATCATTGCTCTGCAAATAGCTGCTCTTTGAAGCTGTCCACCAGAAACCTCTCTTATGTCCCTGTCCTTTATATCCTCTATTCCCATTTTGCTCATTAGCTCTGTGGCTCTTGCTCGTACTACCTCAATAGATTCTCTTTTAGCAACCATGCCTGGCAAAATTATATTATCAAAAATAGAGAGATTCTTTAGCATTTGAGAATTTTGGAATACAAAACCCATTTTATTAAGACGAAATTTTGATAGCTCTGATTCGCTAAGCTTATAAACATCTATACCCTCAAATATAACTTCCCCTTCATCAGGATTATCCATGGAGCTAATGCTATAAAGAAGAGTAGACTTACCTGAGCCTGATGGTCCCATAACAGCAGTAAAATCTCCTTTATTAATCTCTAAACTCACATTGTTAAGAACTATAGCATCTTTATATGACTTGCTTATATTTTTAACATTTATCATTTGATTTCCCCTATTCTATTATTTGATTTCTAATATGGTACTTACTTACGCCCCTACTTATAACTGTCACTATAATTAAAACGGCTAAAATTTGAATCCCTGGACAAAATAAATATGCCTTTATAGGGTTAATTAGAAATTTTATCTTTGATGCTCCAAAACCAGACAGCATAAGCCCAAATATAGCTTCACCAAAATTATTTGCAAGTATGGTTCCTACTCCTATTCCAAATATCTGAATAGCTAAGATTCTAATTCCTAGTTGGATTCTTAAGTCATCATTAGAAAAACCTATAGCTTTTTTTATAGCCATAGCGCTCTGCTCTTTTGCCATTATTAATTTCAATATCATAGCTGTAATTAGCACGCTTAGAAACAGTGATATGATGATAGTCGCTACCTCAACTATACCCATAGTATCTGATATCCCTCCTAGTGTCTGAGCTATAAATTCTCTAACTGGAGTGACTTTGCTGTCAATTAAAATCTCTCTTAGCTCACTTGCCTTTTTTTCTATATCTATTTCCTCTTTTAGATTTACATATACAATATAAGCATCTAAATCCTTTTCATTAAATTCAAGTTTTGCCTTTGCTGTTTTTCCACCATAGGTGATATCTTGATATATCCCGCTAACTATAAACTCTACTTCTTTATTCATATAATTTAATGTCAGATTCTCACCTATGTTTTTATTTAGCTCTTTTGCATTAAGATATGACAAGGCTATTTCGTTATCCTTAACTGGAGCTTTCCCTTCTAGATAATCAAGAGGAAATTTAGCCTGATTGCCACTTTCTATTCGGATATTATCCCATTTGCCATCATTATTTAAAACCTGTGCACTTCCATACTGATATATAGCATATTTTTCAATATCAGCATCGTTATTTAGATGAGCTTCTAGTAGTTCTTTTTTTGCTTCTAAATCGCCTGTGTACTGGATATCAATTCTTAAATCACTTTCTCCCACACCCATATAGCTCATAAAGGAAGGATGATTTAT
>CAZFTH010000099.1:0-5954 GCA_964521745.1 uncultured Peptostreptococcaceae bacterium | reverse complement strand
TAGCACCACTATTGGTTAATGATTCTTTATACCAAGACTTTCCAGTAGGGTCATAACCCTCAGGAAGCTCAGTTTCTGGATATATATACATATTCTTGTTTTTGGTAGCTATATATACATTTAAGATTTGATTATTTGCATTAATAAAGCCATTTAATTCTTTTTTTACAGTAGCTGCATCTATTACTGCAGATGATTTTGCTATAGAATTCTCTGTTAATTGAGATAGTATAGCTTCGTAACCGCTATAATTTTCATCGATGATAGAACTTATATTGCCTACTGTAGTGTTAAGCTGCTCCGTATAAGAATTACTAAGCGTCTTATACAGGATCATATTTGAAATAAAGCCTGTTGTAAGCATAGGAATAAGTATGATTAATGAAAATATAAAAACAAGTTTTTTCTTTATTGAGTTAAAACCCATTTTGATGCCCCCTAATTAATAAATTGTTTATAAATACCTTATATATCTTATTATATATAAAAAAAATTATATATAGTTCTTAAGATATAATTTGAAATTATAAATAAAATCAATCCTATATAAGGAAATGAAATATTACATAAAAAAAGAATATTATATATTAATACAAGTTTATGTTAATTTATTCATTAACAAATACAAAGTGTGAGGGTAGCGATTATGAAAAAAGAGAGTTTAAAAAAATTTGGATTGGCTAGATGTATTTTATTTACATTACTTCCTCCAGTACTTATAGTGATGATTCTTTTATCAGGAGCTGGATATTTTTTTTCAAGAAATATAATCATGCAAGAAATAGAATATCAGATGGAATATAAATTATCTCAGACGAATTCTAAAATTAATGAAGCTTTAATTGCTCACAAAAGATTAGGAGAAACTTTATCAAAAACCATATCTTCATCACATAATTTGTTATTAGATTCAGATTATGAGAGTTTAGTCACAGAATATACAGCGCTAAACTTAGATACTTTTGGAATTGGCATATGGTTTGAGCCGGAATATTTAAAAGAGACAACTTCTAAATCTATTTATGCTCATAGAGAGGACTCGGAAATTGTAGTTGATAAAAATTACATGCTCGAATCAAAATCTCAAAATTGGTATAAAGCTGCTTTAACCTCAGACCAAGCTGGTATATGGACTGAACCATATATTGATTCTGCAAAAAATATCGCATTAATTACATATGCTTACCCTATAATTAAAGATTCGAAAGCTATAGGTGTAGTAAGAGCTGATATTGATTTATCTAGTATACAAAATATGATTTCGAAGATAGAACTTTCTAAAGGAGGAAGTGCTTTACTTATAAGTGAAGAAGGTCTATACATGGCTGGAATAAAAAAAGATGCAATTATGAAAAACAATATAGCCAAAAACGAAAACACAATGTTTTACAAAATATCTGACAAAATTCTTTCAGGAAAGCCAGGACACACTCAGATAACTGTAAACAATAATGATACTTTAGTATATTATGATTCCATAAAAGAGACTAATTGGGCAGTTATTATTGAAATTCCAGAAAGCAAGCTATTTGCTAGTCTGGATAAATTGGTGACAATATTTTTAACAATATCCGCTATATCATTTATCATTTTAGGATTAATTATACTTTTATTTGCTTCTAAAATATCCAGTAGAATAACAAAGCTAAGTAAAATCTCTGAAAGAATTTCTAGCGGATACTTAAGTTCAGATATATCACAAAAAGATATGGATGAAAAAGATGAAATAGGCGATATTGCAAAATCATTTGCAAATATGCAAGACAAACTAAAGGCTACTATAGGTGGTTTTAAAAAAGATTCCGTTAAGATTGATGAAAGTTCTAAATCGCTTTCATATTTTTCACAAGACATGAGCATGGCAGCGGAGAGAGTGGCTACTGCGATTTCTGAAGTTGCAGAAGGCTCAAGTTTGCAATTTGAAAAATTAAAAGCAATTTCTGATATAATGAATGGTTTTGCAGAAGATATAGAAGGGATGTCAGATGGAATAAGGTTAATAGAAGAATCTTCTGTACATATAAAATCTATGGCAGATTCTAGCTCTAATGAAATGCATATGGTTACGAAATCTTTTGATAGACTATATGAGAATTTTAATGATTTAATCACTAAGGTAACATCCGTAGAAAATAATGTAGTAAAAGTAAATGAAATCACAGAGCTCATAAACGAAATCTCCGACCAGACTAATCTCCTAGCTCTAAACGCAGCAATAGAAGCTGCAAGAGCTGGAGAAGCAGGAAGAGGCTTTGCAGTAGTAGCTGATGAAATCAGAAAACTAGCAGAAAAAAGCAGGGAGTCTTCTGAAGAAATAAATTCAATCATAAGCTCAGTAGCAGTTGAAACAGATGGGATGATTAACTCGACTAAAGCTGTAAGCGAAGAAATCAATGAGCAAAAATCCAATATTCAAAAAGCTATACAATCCTTTGAAAATATAAAGGATTCGGTAGATGAGATTAAGCCAAAGATAGACAAGGCATACGAAGAATCTCAGAGAATTATAGAGAAAAAAGATGATATCCTAGTAAACATAAATCTAGTAAGTGAGATATCTGAAAACTCAGCAGCAACAGCTCAGGAAATAGCTGCATCAGCCGAGGAGATGAGCGCATCAGTTGAAGAGGTAACCTCATCTGCAATTACCCTTAACTCCATGACAGAGGAAATGAAAGAAAGAGTTGAGTTTTTTAAGATGGACTAAAAATTTAGACCTATGATTTTAAAAATTAATATATAGATTAAAAATAAGCTGGGCATATGCACCAGCTTATTTTTAATTAAGGGAGTTTATTTATATTTTGAATTTTTCTGCATAAGAAGTACTAAGCGTCTTATACAGTATTATATATAATAAATTAGTAATGTAAAAGATTTATGCTATTATGTTAGCTTTTATCAATTTGTGATAAAGTATAAATATAAATTTAAAAATAATAAAAGTTAGGCTTATTAGCCGAGTATTACAGAAATGAGGTGAATAACTACAGTCATGGGTATTGTATGCAATATATTCGGAGTTGCTTCTATAAAAAAAAATGAAAAAGAGTTAACTTTTCCATATAAAAAAGCCAAGGCAATATTTTTCTATCTTCTTGTAAATCAACATTCTACAAGAGATGAGCTAGCTAGCTTGTTTTGGAATGAACTTTCTGATTCTGTAGCTAAAAAAAATCTTAGAAATGCACTTTATCAGATTAAGAATATTTTAGGCGAAGATATATTTTTATCGTCTGAAAAATCCTCTGTAGTTCTAAACCTTTCTGCAATAACTTATACTAGATTAGATGATATATCAGACCCTAAATTATATGTAGACTTATATAGAGGAGAGTTTTTACAAGGTTTTTCTGTGAAAGACGCACCCTTATTTGAACAGTGGTACCTCCAAGAAAAACAACAATATAAAGAAAAATATATTAATAATTTATATATATGCATAGAGAAGGAAAAATCAAAAAGTGAAATAAGCTGGACTACAATTATAAAATATGCGAAGATTCTAACTAATTTAGATGATTTTGATGAAAAAGCATATCAAATATTATTAGAGGCTTATAAAAACACAAAAGCCTATAATCAAGCAATAGAAAGCTTTAATAGATTGAAATCTACCTTAGAAAAAGAGCTTGGAATAGAGCCAGACGAGAAAACCAAAGTCATATTCAACAAAATTTTAGATGAGATGAACGAAAAAAAACAAAGTAACAATTTAAATCTTGATGATTTTTTTGCTAGATATGCTGAAATTAGGCTTTTAGAGCAAAATTATGAAGCATTTGTAAGAGGAAGTTTTAATATTTCTTTTGTTCTTATAGGAGAACAAGGAATAGGAAATACTAATTTAGCTGAGAATTTTTTAAGTAAAATAGACAAAGAAAAAGTCAAAATATTTAAATGTAAATGTATCAAAAGCCAACAAAATCATAAATTTAGTTTTTTTAAAAATTTAATTTTAAATGAGATGAATGATGAAGAATTAAAAAGTAGCTGGCTGGTTCATCTTAAGAAAATATTAGATAATTTAGAGAATGCAAAGCAAGAGACTGATAGTATATTAGAAAGCTTCTTTTGGGATACACTAGTTGCTAAATTTAAAGAATTTAACTTTAAAATCATTATATATATAGAAGATATACATTATATAGATAAAAATAGTAGTAAATTTTTGGATTTTTTACTTGTAAATAATACTGATATTAATATGCTTGCTACTAGTACCTTAAAAGACAAGGTAATAATTTCAAATCAGTTTTCACAACTTAGTCAAATGCAAAGACTTGATTTTATAAAGCTTTTGAGATGGGATTATAATCAAGTAAGAATTTTTGTAAGTCAGTATGTTCCAAATGATATTTTAAGTGATAATTTATTTGATGAAATTTATTTTGAAACACAGGGAAATTTTTTGTTTGTAAAAGATTATATATATGCAGTATTAAATGGAAGAGACCCTAAAAAAATAAGTAAGGAGATAGGATATTATTTTGAAAAAAGACTAGGTGATTTATCTGAATCTGCAAAAAATATAGCTAAGTTAATATCTTTCTTTTTTGAGGATACAAGTTTTGATATGGTAAATAGCCTTTCTGATATGAAAGAAAGTCAGCTAGTAGATGCTATCCAAGAAATGATAGAAAAAGATATCCTAAATGAAAGTATTTATAATGATAATATTCGTATTTCATTTACTCATCCAAAACTTAGAAAATACATATATCAAAGCCAAGCTGAGATAAAAAGAAGATTTATACATAATCAGATAGGTGATGTATTAGAAAGACAACTTCATAGTAGACCTTCTGATATGGATTTATACCATAGATTGATTTTCCATTACATGAGAGGTGGTAATAAAATAAAAGCATTAGATTATAGTGTAAAAAGCTTAAATCGTTACCTTAACTATTCTCATGAGCTATTTCCAATACTTGCATCTGGAGATGAAGCTCTTTTTAAAGATGCCTATATGAGTAGAAAACAAACTCAAGACTATCTTTTTGAAATAGAAAGTCTTTTAAAAGAAGTAAGGCAAAAAGAAGGGCAAACAAAGGCAGTGGTAGTAGGAGAAATAGCTTTTTTGCATATGAAAGGCAGATATTTAATAAGAGAAGGAAACTATGAAGAAGGTACTAGGCATATAAGCGAGATGATTAGAAAAGCAATAGAAATAAATGATGATGACTATGCTCTAGAAGCCTATAAACAAATGATTTATTACTGCATACAAATTAGTGAAGCAGATAAAATGCAAGAATATATTCAGCTAGCTCTCGATATAGCAATAAGGAGAAATTATCATAAAGAGACAGGTATAATACTAAGATTCAAAGGCCTTTATCATATTCTAAAAAAAGAATATTCTCTTGCTAAAGAGCTTCTTACTAGCTCTATAAATACTTTTTCTATCAGTAGACAAGTAGCAGAAAAATATGCTCTAAATATTGCAGCAGCTTACAATTATATAGGTGATATACATAGATTAACGCAAAACTATGATGAAGCAATATTAGCTTATGAAAAAGCCATAGAAATAAGTAAAGGAAAAAACGCCTATACCAGTCTTATGGTATTTTGCATCAATGCTGGTCAAGCTATGTATCATAAAAAAGATTACGACAAAGCAAATGAGTACCTAGATTATGCAAAGCATTGTCAATCTATGGTAGACATACTCTGGAAAAAAGCTGTACTAGATGTCTATTTAGGCCTGATTTATATAATTAATAAAGATAAAACTTCGGGTATGAAACTGATAAAAACTGCTGAAACTGAAGCTAAAAAAATGAAAAACCCTGAAGAAATAGGACTTGTAGCTTGGGCAAAGCAAGAAGCTAAAGCACATCTAGAAAGCAGATAAAAATCTGAAATCTAGGTGTGCTTTTTTAAGTTCATTTTAAGTTACTCCCATATAATGATTTTATGGAATTAAAAAAACTTTAGGAGGAATA
>CAZFTH010000098.1:0-5966 GCA_964521745.1 uncultured Peptostreptococcaceae bacterium | reverse complement strand
TGAGATAGCTTTTGCTGAACTAGAAGATAATATGCAGCTAGCAGAAGATATGATTAAGTACATTATCAGCTATGTGCTTGAAAATGCACCTGAAGAGATGGAATTCTTCGGAAGCATAGTAGACAAAGACCTTCTTCCTAGACTACAAAATGTAGTAAGTAATGATTTTGCAAGAGTGACATATACACAGGCTATTAAGCTACTTGAAGAAAGTGGACATAATTTTGAATACCCAGTTTCATGGGGCATGGACCTTCAGACAGAGCATGAAAGATATATTACTGAGCAGATTTTCAAAAAACCGGTATTTGTTACTGATTATCCTAAAGAAATCAAAGCCTTCTATATGAGACTAAACGAAGATGAAAAAACTGTAGCAGCTATGGACTTACTTGTGCCTGGAATTGGTGAAATCATAGGTGGAAGTCAAAGGGAAGAAAGAGAAGATGTACTTGCTGGAAAAATTAGAGCTATGGGACTTAGCGAAGAAGACTACTGGTGGTATCTTGAGCTTCGTAAATACGGTGGAGTGAAGCATGCCGGTTACGGTCTAGGTTTTGAAAGAATGATAATGTATTTAACGGGTATGACAAACATTAGAGACGTTATACCTTTCCCTAGAACAGTTGGAACAGCAGAATTCTAATCAAAAAGCCTTATGAAAAGACAAAATGACTTTTCATAAGGCTTTATCTAAATTCCCATAAGCAGACTTGCGGTAGAAAAATATACCATAAGTGCAAAGGTATCCACAATTGTAGTAACAAGAGGAGCTGCCATAATGGCAGGATCTAGCTTGAAGTTCTTTGCGATAAGGGGAAGCATTCCTCCTACTACTTTTGCAAGCACTACTGTTGCAAATAAACTGATGCATACAGTAAGTGAAACTAGAAAATCAACTCTTTCTAAAAAGAAAATTCTTAAAAAATTTATAAAAGCTAGGGCTAACCCAACTATAATACTAACTCTGAATTCTTTCCAAAAAATCTTAGGATAATCAGAAATTTCAAGTTCCCCTAGAGCTAGACCACGTATGATAAGAGTAGATGATTGAGAACCTGAGTTTCCACCTGTATCCATAAGCATAGGGATAAACGAAGCAAGTATAACTACAGAGCTCAGTACATTTTCGTACTGCCTTATTATAATACCAGTAAAGGTAGCAGATATCATCAGTATCAGTAGCCACATGATTCTTTGCTTTGCGAGCATGAATATAGATGAATCTAGATACTCTTCATCTGACGGAGCAAGGGCGTTCATCTTGGCAAAATCTTCTTCATTTTCTTCCTCTATGATATCTAGGATGTCATCTATGGTGATTATTCCTACTAGCCTATTTTCACTATCTGTTACGGGCATAGAAAAATAATCGTATTTTTTAAACATAGAGGCTGCATCTTCTTGGTCATCTAGAGTGTATATATGAACAAAATTTGTATCCATTATATCTTGGATTATAAGATTTTCATCACTGAGCAATATCTTTCTTATTGGAACTATGCCTTCTAGCTTCCTATTTGAATCAATTACATAAAGAGTATCTATGGTCTCTTTGTCTACACCTGTTTTTCTGATATGATCAATAGACTCCAAAACAGTCATCTCTTTTTTTATATCGACAAACTCAGTAGTCATAATGCTACCTGCTGAGTCATCTGGGTAGCTTAGTAGAGAGTTAATCATTTTTCTAGTTTCGTAGTCGGTGTTTTTAAGTACTTTTTTTACTATATTTGCAGGCATCTCTTCTATGAAATCTACTGTATCATCCATAAAGAGCTTGTCTATTATTCCAGAGATTTCTCTGTCGGTGAGAGATTCTATTATATGAGCTCTATCTGCTTTTGCTAGATATGAAAAAACTTCAGCGGCTGTATCTTTTGGCAATATCCTAAATAATATAACCAAATCATTTCTACCTACATCCTCGAGTAATGTTGCAATATCGACAACATTCATATCAAGTAGCTCAGCTCTAGCATTTACAGCCTTTCCTGCCTTGATGTAATCTAGAATTTTTTCCATTAAAAAACCTCCTTGAGCAAGCGCTCAAGTAATGGCAAATACTTGAGCCTTGCTTATTCAATTTTATTTTTTGAAATAACCGTTCGGGCGACGGACTATGGTCCACAAGTATTCACCTGCCTTTTAATAGTATTTTTTACCCTTAGCCATTATATAATGAACTTATTTTCATTTCAAGAAAATCAACTTAAAGAACTATAGAAAATTAGGATTTAAACGATATAATATATATTGAGTTATATAAAAAAGTACAGGGAGAAAATATCCATGGATATAAAAATAAAAAATTCTATTAATATAAATAAATTTTCTGGCCCTAGCCAGAATTATTATGAAACAAAAGAACGCTTCAAAGCTATATTGGAGACAAAATTAAATATTCCGACTGTCGATCTTCCTTCTTCGTCTGGAGATGTAGGGGCTAATGATTTTATGATAGATTTACTATTTCAGCAAAATAGAAATCTTGGAGAAATTTCCAACTATGGGGCTTCTGGTATAAATCAAATTAATAATCCATATGCAAACAAGCTAGCAGAAAATGGCCTTATAGCATCTTCAAATGTAAGAGAAAAAAGCAAGGTAAGTGCTTCCTATATAGATTCAAAACTTCAAGGAACAGCTCTTGAAGGCTTAGGCTCAGCTTTTAAAAAGGCAGAAGAAGAACATGGAGTCAATGCACTCTTTCTGCTTGGGCTTGCTATTCACGAGTCGAACTATGGGACAAGCAAGATAGCCAAAGATAAAAATAATTTATTTGGATTTCAGGCTTATGATAAATCTCCCTATAGCAGTGCAAAAACATTTGATAGTTTTGAAGAAAGCATAAGTACAGTAGCAAAATATCTTTCAGAAAACTATCTTCAGCCTGAAGGGAAACACTTTAATGGATATAGTATCAGTGCTATTGGCAAGAAATATGCAACAGATCCTAACTGGGCAAATGGAATAGAAAATAGAATAAAAAAATTGATTGGGATTTAGTTAAATGCCTCCTATTTGTAAGTAATTTGTAATGCCTGAGAACGATTGGGGATTTATAATTATGGTAGAAATCAAAATAGGAGGTGTTTTTTATGAGCAAATACAAAAAAATAATCGCACTTAGTATTATGACCGCCATGTTGACTAGTCCTGTAATTACATTTGCTGATTCAAATATCATAAGTATAGATAAAGAAACATTAGATTCAAATTCCATTGTTCCAGCTGTAATAGAGCAAAAAGAGTTGAGCAAAAGAGATTATGAGGCTATAGATTATGCCAAGCAGGTAATGAAAAACTATTTTGGATATGACTTAAAAGAAGAAAATCATATTTTGGATGTATTTTATTCTTCTGACTACAATGAGGAGCAGTTTTCAAAAGATAAAAATTTTAGAGAAAATGTATCAGTAAGTTTTTTGCCAAAAGATGAAAGTGGTGGACCAGGAGCTTACGTATCATACTATGAAGATACAAAAGAAATTATATCAGTATCAAACATGAACATAGATTATGAAGCTGAGAAAAAAATCACTAAAAAAGAAGGTAAAAATATAGCAGAAGAATTTTTGAATGAAAAAACAAATTTGGATTTAGCTCAGTTCACATATAAAGTGTTTGAAGAAGCGCCTTATGACCCCAATTATGTAATGGGAGATTATTACTACCAAAGAATTCATGATGGGGTAGAGTATGATGGAGATTTTATATCGGTAACTGTTGATTTGTCTACAGGAAAAGTAGTTTCCTTTTACCAAAACTACAGCAAGGATTTAGACTTTCCAAGTTCAAAACCTAAGCTTACAGCAGATGAAGCCCTAGATATTGCCAAATCAAAATTTGCTACAGAACTTAGATATATAACTTCTCCTGCAAATGAAAAACTTGCTATGCCTGTCTACTTAGTAGATACTGCATTTGGAGAGGCAGTAGATGCCCATACTAAAAGTATATATAGCTACAGTGGACCAGTAACTATAGAAAAATTCAATCCTACAGAAGATGAAATAAAGGCTCTGACAAAAGACATAGAAGCTATTGATTTTAATCCAAAAAACAAAGGGCAAGCAGTAGAAGTCGCAAACAGACTCGTAAAAGAAATATATAATATAGACCTAGCTCCTAAAGTTGAATATAACGATTATGACCCTAATAATATATATATCACCTACAAGGACACAAAAGAAATGGTAGAATACTATGTAAGTATGAATTTATCAAGTGACAAGGTGCTTTTTGTAGGCAAAATGCCTATCTATATGGAAGGCATGCCATATGATGCCCAGCCAAATCAAAAAGCAGAAATCACTTATGAGCAAGCCTATGAAATAGCTATAAAAGAACTTGCAAAAATAGCAGCTGAGCAATTAGATGAAGTTGATTTTGAGCAAGTAAATTATATATATGAATCAAATCCTTATACACCAGCAGAATATTATTTTACTTTTCCAAGAAAAGTAGGAGAAGCAGAATTTCAAGAAAACTTTATAGATATTAGGATAAATGGAATAAGTAAGACTGTTGAAGCTATAGGTATATACTGGGATGAAAGTAAAAAGTTTGAAACTATAGAAGATATTATAAAGCCAGAGCAAGCCATGGGAAAATTCTTAAGTGATAAATCCATGCAGTTAAGATACACCATAGACTATAATGAAACTCAAAAGACAGGAAAACAAACTATAAAGCTTATTTATGCATTAATATCGAAAGATGGACACTATAGTGGAAGTTATATAGATGCTAAAACAGGTCAATATTTAGAATATCCCCCTATATATTCAGAAAACATTATGGGGCCATAGAACTATATTTTCAGAAGAAAAACTAAGACTAAAGCTGTGATTTGGAAAAAGTTTAATTATTTTTACCAAATTATAGCTTTTTTTTTCAAAAAGAATTAAAATTAAATTATAGAAGTATTAAGAAATAGCTTAAGTTTATAAAGGGAGTGTGGAATGAGAAAAGTAAGTCGTGGTGAAAGAAAAGAATTAGCAAGAACTCAAAGAAGAGAAAATGCTAAAGAAATTATGATTAATGGACCAAAGAAAACTAGAAAAAAACTAAGCCTAATACATATAATGACACTTTTTTCTATTATGCTAGTATTTCTGACAATGTTAGTACTTTCTAAAAGCGATGTACTAAATGCAGGCTCATTTGCAGGAGAAAAAGTTGAAAAATACATGCTGTACTCATCTCAAAAAGACTTTCAATTAAATTATGAAAAAAAACTATCAGAAGAAAATAGCAATTATAAATATGATAAAAATATAGATAGTGTGATAGTTTCTGGCTCAGAGATTTCTTTCAAACAAAACAGCACTAAAAAAACTAACTCGTTAATAGGAATATCTGAGGGGAAAAGTAATCAGATAGAAAAAGTAGGTGTAATTGGGGTTTATCAAGAAGACAACGGACATTTTCCGCTAGGATTTAAAGAAAATGCGATTTTACTTACCTCTATAGTAAATGAAATCAGTTATGAAGATGCTACGGTTTATTTAATGAGCAAGAATATAATTGACCACAACGGAAGCATAGTTTTAAAATCTGTTATATTTGAGGAAAATGGAAAAGAATATATATTTCACGTAGATGATATAAATAAATTTTTCTATACAATACAGGTAAAAAAGGCTCTAGTTGAAAATTAAGTAGAATATATATACTTTTATCTAGATGATTTATATAGTAAAATATAAATTGACATGTTCAGGTAAAAAGAGTATAAATAAATTTGGACTTTGATAAAAATAAAAATTAATATATAGCATATAACTTGATACTAATGGATGACGTGGGACGGTTAAAGTCCGGCAGGTTAAAAATGGATGAACAACTATTAATAGTTTGAAAATCGAAAGGAATGAACAATTTGGCTCATATTCTAGTGAGAAAAAGCGGACCATTAAAGGGTAATGTAAAAATAAGCGGAGCAAAAAATGCAGTTCTTC
>CAZFTH010000097.1:0-5982 GCA_964521745.1 uncultured Peptostreptococcaceae bacterium | reverse complement strand
GTGCTATTTGCTTCAACTGAAAGCATAGGATAAATTACAGTGACTACTGCTGTTACAAAAACACCCAGTATCAAATCTTTAAGTCTATTAGCATAATTAAGTGCAGATACACTCCCTGCTACTAAAGTTGAAGCTAGTGATTTATCTATAATCTTATTAACGTCATTAATTGCAACGCTTAAAATAACTGGCGGAACTAGTTTAACTATTTTCTCAATATACTTTTCTTTAATATTGATATGTTTTTTGTGTTTATATTTAATTTTTTTCAAACCTGGTAGTTGTGCTAAAATTTGTGATGCAACTGCGACAACACTTGCAAACATTAATCCAATAATACCAAAAGACTCTGCCAATACTAGTAGATAGAAAATATAGACAAGATTAAATGGAATCTGAGAAACTGCAGATTCAGCAAATTTTGACTCACTTTGCAACAAACCTCTTAAAACTCCTACTATACCTGCAAAAATAAGTGAGGGCAATCCTATTCTCATTAGTTTAACTGCTAAATCAAATTGTGATCCTTCGAATCCAACTGCCATCACTCTTATAAGCAATGGTGATATAATCCATCCTAAGAATGTGAACAAAATAGTTCCCAATATTACAAAATTCAATATGTTGCTTGCACTTATTAGCTTAGCTTTTTTACCTTCTTGAGATTCAATCTCTGTCAAAACAGGTATTAACGTATTATTAATTGCTTGAGTTAGCATTATAGTAAATAATGAAATCGCCGTTAAGGACACAAAAAAAGTATCTGTTAATTCACCAGAACCAAATTTCGCTGCAATAATTGCATCTCTGATGAAACCCATAATTTTACTTATCAAGGTAAAAGCAACTATAATAGCAACAGATTTTACCGCATTTTTTGAATCATTCAATTTTCCCCCTCCAACCACTGTGTAGATTTATTATGATATTTTCTATCCTTTATATAATAAATCCAATTCTTCAACTATTGAATCCCAAGAATATAAATCTTTTATTATCCTATAGTTTTCTTCTATCATATTTGAGTTGTATAAATTACTGGATATATACTTATCCATAGCATTCACCAGGCTATCAAGATTGTCAATTTCAATAAGTAAACCATTAGTATTATTTTTTACAATCTGAGGTGATATGCCCACTGGTGTTGTAATAATTCCTTTTCCGTAACTCATTGCTTCAATTACAACAATCCCAAAACTATCACTAGCTGACGCCAAAATAAAAACATCCGAATTTCTAAAAGCTTTGTCTTTTTCTTCTCCTTTTACAACTCCAAGAAATTCAACAACATCATCCAGACTATTCTCTGATATATATTCAACTATATTGTCTTTTTCCGGACCATCACCGGCAATCATTAATTTGAAATGCTTACCTCTTTCTTTTAGAATCTTAGCCGCTTCGAGCATCAACCCTACTCTTTTTCGCTCTTCTAATACTGAAACACTTAAAAATGTAACTATCTTTTTTCTATTATATTCAAAACTTATTTCAGGAATATCGACAGCATTGGGTACTATACTAACATTAGGAATATCAATTGTTTTTTTCATTTCTTCGGTGAGCACGATAACAGAATTGAATTTTGACATAACGTTCAAGAAAAATTTCTTTAGTCTTAACTTATTGAAAAACTGGACAAAGCTTCCTCCATGTATGTGCAAAACAACTTTTTGATTTTTCCATTTTGCTAGTTGAGCCATTAGAAGCTTCTCATAGTATCCCCAATATGAGCTTGAATGGATATGCACTATAGAATGGGGGTTTTTATCAAGAAGTTTTAAATAGTTCCTTACAACTCTATAACTATTGACTACCTCTTGAATTGAGATTCTACTCTTTTTAACGTAACCTTTTCTTTTCTTGATTTTTAACGTATCAAATATTATAAAATCGTACTTTTCAATTAATTTGGACTTTACAAGTCCTCTTATGTATTCAGGAATACCGCCTATAGCATCAATTCCTGGACCAATGACTAATACTTTTCGTTTATTGTTTTCAGAAGTTTTATTTACCATTTGAATCCTCCACAGGATAGACTTTATTTAGTATTTAAGTAACTCAATTAACTCATTGTAATAATGTTCCGGGCTAAAATCACATGCGAATTTTCTTCCATCCATCCCCATTTGCGTTCTTAATGCCTTATCTTCAATTAATTTGTTTATTGCTTCACTCAAATTGTCAACAAACTTATCATCTCTATTCACAACAATTGAGCTTTTGGGATTAATATAATCAGAAATACCTCCTGCGTCAGTTACTATAACAGGTATACCTGAAGCTTCAGCTTCTATAACAACTCGTCCTGCAGGCTCTTCCCATATAGACGGCACTACAGCTATATCTGATATCGCATGAATTTTTGGTAATTCTTGATAAGGTACATAACCTGTAAATATTATTTGATCTTCGATACTTGTGCATATTGATTCTAGATACTTTTCGAAGGAGCTTTTCTTATTATTGCTAAACCACTTGCTACCAACAATAAGTAATTTTATTTTGTATTTATTGGATGATTTTTTTACTGCTTGTATCAGTTCAGCAATTCCTTTTTCGGGTATAATCCTTCCAGTGAAAAGAATCACTACTTCGTTATTCTTAATATTGTATTTGTTTTTAAATTCTTGGACATAATCTAAATACAATTCTCTGTTAAATACCGTTGGGTCTGTACAATTTTTATTAACAAAGATTTTACTGGCATCGCTATTTTTTATTGTTAGCACTCTATCTTTAATGTAATTACTATTAACGAATATCTTATTGCATTTATTGTATATAGTTTCAGCCTTGTATACTTCAGAATTTAAAAAATCATTATGTAGTTGGAGGATTAAATTATCTCCTGCAACCTTTGAAATCTGTAATGTGGAACTGATCGCATTTTTTAATAATATATGATCAAACTTATGATTTTTCAAAAACTTTACAATCCCTCGATTAAAAAAGTAATTATGATTCAAAACAAATTTAACACCTAATGTTCTAAAAATTTTATTTATTATCCTTATTATATTTGAAGCTATTTTAGGATTGTTTAAAAAAACAAATCTAGTATTATTGTATTTTTTCGATTCTTCCCTAGCCTCATTATTATTTATACTAAAAACAGTAATATCTAATAGTTCATGAATTTCATTTTGTTCAATTAACTGTTGTATTCCGGTCTCTACGGCACCACCCATTACTGCAGGAATTGGTAGTTTACCCGTTGGTATTATTGCAATTTTCATGAATTTGTCTCCTTTTCTCTTGTGTAACACAATATTTTCTCTTGCTTCTTTTGGCCGCTATAGTCCATGCAATTCCAATAAAATAGAAAAAATAGGGACTTAATAAATAACTTGAAGATACCATTAATTGCATAAATCCAATACCAAAAAAAATAAGAGCAAAGTTTTTACTATATGAATCTCCAGTGAAGATAGCTTTTATTGTTATAACTAATATTATTGCGCTAATTAACAACCCAATCACAACGCCAAATTGAACAATTAACTCAATGAATAAATTATGAGGATATGATGATGAAAGCATTTGACTTCTCCCCATCGCAGAGTAGACATTTTCAAAAATGTGTATTCTCTCGACCCCAATACCCACTCCAGTGAATGGATTATTTCTAATTAGATAGATAGATTCTTCGAATAGACTATCCCTTCCAGTCCCACTAGTAATTGTGCCATCTAATATTTTATACAAAGTTCTACTATAAATATCTTTTTTTGCTAGAAAATTTACTATATAAGAAATAGCTTTATAAAAATTAAAATAAAAAACACTTCCTAATACGGTAACTATAGTTACTAAAATATAATGCTTTTTAAAGTTGATAAGCATATAAATAATAACATATGCTAAATATGCTAATAATGGTCCTCGGGAACCTACAGTAACAATTATAAATAAACTGAAAAACAAATATATTAATTGCATTTTCTTTTTGCCTGAGAACAGAGCATACGTTGATAAGATTGCTATAGGTAAAGCTGCGTATGATAGTCCCATGTCACCAACTTTTACTATACCTAAAAATGATTTATGCAAATACATTAATCCCACAAAAAGAAATATTACAAAATTGTGACTTGTTAAGTAACTGATGGTGCTTTTGTAATTTATTGTCTTTCTGCCAAGAACGTACCAAGGTAAAGTTGAAAATAGCAAGAAGTATATAATTCCTATCCAATTAATAAGATAATCTTGATAGCTGAATCCGCTAATCATGACTGCTAATGAAAAGAATAGATATAAGGATACTGAATCTATTGAAAAATTATTAAGATATTTACGATTTTTAATTAACATTAATATAATTAGTGCACTGCTTGATATTACTTCAATATACCTAATACCTAATAACCCAATGAAATATTGAAATGGGTTTATTAACAATAGTATCAATGACATTTTCGCAAAAAAAACATCTTTACTCTCTTCATAAACCATTTCGCATTTCTTTTTTTTGCTCATTATTATCCCTCATTCTAATCTTGAATATCGATTAATCTTTCTAAAAATATAATGCTTTATATTTTTCGTATTACAAATTTTACTTTTCCGCTTGGCATTTTTTCTAAAGACTCCACTTTATCCCACGTAATATTCATATCTCCCACAAATTCTTTAGCATTATTTAGTACCAACTCCATTGATTGAGGATCAAAATTTTCAGCAGGAACAACCTTGATCAATATATTGTCTTTCGAATTTTGAATTATTTGACTTGCTTTTATACCAATTGCAGGTTTGACAATTTGAGTAAGCCTGGTTATTTTCCTTCCATCCTTTGTTAAAACATAATCCTCAACTCTACCAATAATCTCTGTCAAATAAGGTGTCTTCATATTGCATTTGCAAGAGTTATTATTTTTAAGAATCCCCAAGTCACCAGTTGCATAACGGATATATGGAAATTTACTGCTATTATAATCTGTGACAACAATCTCTCCTATTTCACCATCAGGTGCAATATCACCATTACTTTTGAGTACTTCTACATAATGGGTAGGAATAATATGGTAATTGCCAAATTCACATTCTACTGCAAACATTCCAACCTCACCTAACCCATATGTTGAGTAAACGGGACATTTAAAAACTTTTTCAATAGTTTTCCGTTGCTTATCGTTAATACCTTCACTATCAGTTATAATAGCATCAAATTTCTCAAAAGTTTTGTTATCTAAGTCCATTAGCTCTGCCAGGGCGTACCACCCTGAAGGAAAACCAGTTCCATATGTTGCACCAACTCTTTCAAACTGTTTTAGGAACTCTCTATATGAATTTTTAGATATGTGATAAGTACTGCACTGCAACTGTTTATATTTATCAATATATATCCAAAATGGTGGTTTTTCTCTATTAAAACTAGTTATCTTAACTCCAGAAATACGGACTTTTTTGCTATTGATATCACATCCGCAATATCTATAATATTCAGTATTATTTAACTGACTAGCTAGAACACTATTTCGATCACGATAGTACTTCAGAGGTGTTCCGGTAGAACCGCTAGAAGACCCATTCCATAACTCTCGCTTGTTATGTGTTTTCTTAGAAATTAAGGAGTCCTTATTTCCCCTTATTTCATCTTTAGTCAATACAGGAACTTCTTTAAAGTCATCTTGAGTACTAACTTTTAAGTCTTTTAAAAAACTATAATACTCAACGTTTTTACTGGCATCATTAAATAATCTTTGAATCCTCTTTAAATCAAAGTTAGATTCATAACTAAATAGATTACGGAAATGATTTTCGTCTGAAACATTCTTCTTTTTGCCTTTTCGGTAAAAGTCTCTTCTGATACCTTCAATATTTGCAAACAATCTTTTCAATATAAAAGGTGAATTCAAATATATTTTAAATATCAAGTCTCTCACAGTAATCTTCACCTTCCTTTAAACATTTAAATCTACAATCTCCAATAACTATATCCTTTTTCCTCGATTTCTTTTTTATCTAAAATAC
>CAZFTH010000096.1:0-6013 GCA_964521745.1 uncultured Peptostreptococcaceae bacterium | reverse complement strand
AGCTCAAGGAGAGATTCCAGAACTGGCTGTATACTACGGTCAATTTATTCAAAATTTAGTTGATTTTGTTATCATTGCTTTTTCTACTTTTATAATGATTAAGATGATAAATAAATTAAAAGCTAAACCAAAAGAAGCAGCACCAGCAAAACCAAGTGAAGAAGTTGTGCTATTAAGTGAAATCAGGGACGAATTAAAAAAGATGGGTCCAAGCTCTCTTTAAATCATTAATTTTAATTTGACCTGGAGCAGTTGAGTCTTTCAAAGAGGCAAAAGTAATGTCAGAGCCAAATTGTCCTGCATATACTCTAGAAATTTTTCCTAGGTCACCCATGGAGATGCTCACTATAGGAGCCTCTAATAATTTTCTACATGAAATACTAGCATCTAATAAACAAAGTACATCTTCACTAGAATGTGGCATATATGCTACTTTAGGAATATCGGCCCCTAATTCGAGGGCCTTTTCTATTTTTTGAACGATTTTTTCTTTATTTGGTGTAAACTCAAAATTGTGATAAGAAAGTATAAGCTTCGTATTAGTATTATTAATCATTTGTTTAACTGAAGATATATAATCTTTTCCTTGGATTTGTTCTATATCTAATATATCGATAGTATCTGTTTTTAGAGCGTTTTGAATTATTTTGAGCTTATCTTCTTGAGAAAGAGTGCATTTTCCGCCTTCTTTATTATCTCTTAGAGTCAAGATAAATATTGTATTTGCTAGTTTATATTTAATTGAAGTTAAGGTATTATATACATAATCTAATGAACTGAGATTGTCAAAGTAATCTAATCTCCACTCCACTACATCTGGATTTTGAGATAGAGCATAGTCGATATCTGAAACAAAATCTTCATGAGTAGAGGGTGTTATAGGAGTACAGATTAGGGTTTTGCTTCCCCCGATTTCAATGTTTTTTATTAGAATTTTTTTAGTAGCTTGTATTTTCATATTATTCTCCTAGATTTACATAAATTTTGATTGTTTTAACATGTTAACAATAATTCAACGACATTTTGTCTATTATAAAACATAAATGAGGTAAATGAAATGAAAAAAATAGCTTTTATAGGAATAATGGGTTGTGGAAAAAGTAGTATGGCAAAAGATATATCGAGATATTTAGAATTGCAATATATTTCTATTGATGAAATGATAGAACACGAACTTAATCTTTCGATATATGAGATATTTAATAAATATGGAGAATCTTTTTTTAGAAATATTGAATCTGAAGTATTAAAAAAGTATGTAGTTCAAGGCAATTTTATTATAGATTGTGGAGGGGGAATAATACTTAATAAAAAGAATATAGAAGTACTTAAAGAAAATAATTATATTATTATTTTTATAGATAGAAAACCAGAATATATTATTAATAATCTTGATAAAAGTAATAGGCCCTTACTTGAAGAAAATTCAAATACTATACATGAAATATATAATAAACGTATTGAATTTTATATAAAATATTCAGATTATATTGTAGAAAACAATCAAGACTATGATGATTCTTTGAAGGCTATGATTAATTTAATTGAAAGCCTTTAAATAATTATTAAATATATTAGAATTCTATTATAGTTTTATCAATTTGATTTTCATGATAAAATGTTGTTTTATTAATGAAATATTTGAACTCGAAAAGTATATATTAAGTGAGGAGAATTAGTATGGAACTTGCTACTTTATTAAAAGGAATTGAAATTTTAGATAAAATAAAAGTCAATCAAGACACACGAGAAATTAGTGGATTAGCATATCATTCTTCAAAAGTTAAAAATGGAAATGTTTTTTATTGTATTAATGGCTATAAAACAGATGGACACAAATATCTATATCAAGCAAAAAATAAAGGTGCTACAGTAGCTATAGTTGAAAGATTTCAAGAAGATATAGATATTCCTCAGTATTTAGTAACTGATGCAAGACTTGCTTTAGCTGTTAGTGCTTGTAATTATTATGAAAATCCTTCAAAATTTATGAAAATGATTGGAATAACTGCGACTAATGGTAAAACTACAACTGCTTTTATGATTGATAATATATTAGAAAAAAATAATTTTAAAACAGGATTAGTAGGGACAGTGTTAATAAAAGTAGGAGATGAACAAATAGCTTCTAACCTTACAACACCTGAATCTTTAGAACTTCAGAATTATATATATAGGATGAAGCAAAACAACCTAACTCACGTAACAATGGAGGTATCTTCTTCTGCAATTGAATTAAATAGAATCGCAGGAATTGATTATGATATAGTTATATTTAACAATATAAGTAGAGAACATATAGATTTACACAAAACTTTTGAAAACTATGTAGCAATAAAATCTAGTTTGATTACAAAAGCAAAAAAAGGTAGTTGGGCAGTATTAAATATGGATTGTGAAGAAGCTAGCTCTCTTATAAACAAAACAAAAGCAAATGTTCTAACATATAGCGTGAACAATCAAGATGCTATGATTCTTTGCAAAAATTTAGATTTGTCGTCTGGTAGAGGTAAGTTTACTGTAGAAATATCTAAGCCTTTTTCTATAGATGGTAATATCTACATAAATCAAAGTTTTGATATACATTTATCTGTACCGGGATATCATAGTGTATATAATGCAATGGCTGCAATAGCTACAGCTCTTATTTGCAAAGTGCCTATTGATATAATTCAAAAGAGTTTTTTAGAATTTGAGGGTGTAGAAAGAAGATTTGAGTTTATTTATGAGGATAACTATAAAATAATTGATGATCATTTTGCAAATTCAGGCAATATAGATGTTACTATGGAAACACTTGATTTTATGAAGTACAATCATCTTCACCTAGTGTATGCGATTAGGGGTTCAAGAGGACCTATTGTTAATAAAGAAAATGCATATACTATAGTTAAGTGGGCTAAAAAATTAGGCTTATCAGAAATCATAGCGACTAAAAGCGAAAGTCACACTACAAATAAAGATAAAGTGACTATAGAAGAAGAAACTGTTTTTAAAGAAATAATTGAGAGTTCAGGTTTAAGTTTGAAAATATACGATGAGTTAACTGATGCAATTTACGATTCTTTAGATAGGGTAAAAAGTGATGATGTAATATTACTAGCTGGTTGTCAAGGTATGGATTACGGAGCTAGCATAGCACTTAAGAAAATTAGTAAGATGAATCCAGATATACCTGAAGAAAAATTATTTAGACCCTTAACTAACAGGGTTTGTGGGATAGACTAATAAAAAAAGTTCTTGCCAAATGGCAAGAACTTTTAGTTTTATGAAATTTTCTTTTTATATCTAGCTGCGATAACTTTCCAAACATCTGCATTTTTAATACCAAGAGCTTCTGGCTCATAAATAGGGTCTTTGCCTTCTTTTTTCTGTTTTTCATAATCTTTAAGAGTACCAACACCTGTTTTTGTTAGTAGAAGTATTGCTATGATATTTAACCAAGCCATTGCTCCAACACCGATATCTCCTAGAGCCCAAGCTAAGTCAGCTGTTCTGACAGCTCCGAAGAATGTCATTGCAAGTAAAGCAAGTTTTGTGATTAAGAAATAAGTTTTATGGTTTTTAGAACCTTTAAAAAGATAAGCAACATTTGTCTCTGCGTAGTAGTAATAAGCTAGTAGAGTAGTAAATGCAAAGAAGAATAATGCTATTGCTACGAAAGCTTCACCAAAACCAGGTAATAAACTACTAACTGCCATTTGTGTAAATGCAGGTCCAGTTTCAACACCTGGAAGATTTTCAACAATATATCCACCTGCAGGATTAGCAACATTATATGTTCCTGTAATAAGTATCATAAAAGCTGTAGCTGAACAAACGAATAATGTATCAACATATACTGAGAAAGTTTGAACTAAACCTTGCTTTGCAGGGTGAGAAACCTCAGCTGCTGCAGCTGCCATAGGTCCTGTACCTTGTCCAGCTTCGTTTGAGTAGATACCTCTTTTTACTCCCCACATAATAGCAGTTCCTAAGATACCACCAAATACAGCATCTGCACCAAAAGCAGAACGAATGATAAGCATAAATATATCAGGAAGCATAGTAATATTCATAAATATAATGATAAGCGTGATTATGATATAAGCGATAGCCATAAAAGGAACTATAAGCTCAGCAGCCTTACCAATACGTTTTGTTCCACCAAAGATTATAAAAGCAAGTAGAGCAACTACAACTCCGCCTGTGATTGCTGGTGAAATACCAAATGCCGTATTTACAGCACTTGTTATACTGTTAGCTTGAACTCCAGGTAAAAATACCCCAACTCCGAAAACTGCACAAATAGCAAATAATACAGCATACCATTTTATTCCAAGACCTTTTTCGATGTAGTAAGAAGGACCACCACGATACTCCCCATCGATTTCTTCCTTATATACTTGTGCAAGAGCTGATTCTATGTAAGCTGAACCTGCTCCAAGGAAAGCGATTGCCCACATCCAAAATATTGCACCTGGTCCCCCAGAGCCTATAGCTGTAGCAACACCAGCTATATTACCTGTACCAACTCTTCCTCCTAATGCCATAGCGAAACCTTGGAAAGAAGACACACCATTTTCGGATGCTTCACCATTAAGCATTTGTTGAATCATGTCCTTGATTAGTCTAACCTGAGGGAACTTCATAATTACTGAAAAGAAAACCCCGGTACCTAAACATAAATAAATTAATGCATTACTCCAAATAATACCGTTAAGAAAATCTACGATTCCTTGCATACACGTACCTCCTTATAAGTTCAAATTTGTAACATTTATGAAGTGTGTTTGTAGAAAAAATGTCATTTTCTGAAAGTTTTCATAATTGCTACAAGTGAATTCTATCATTTTGTATAAGTGTTAGTCAATCAAGTAAGTAAAATTTTTCATAAAAAAACTTTTTTTATTGAAAAAAATAGTAAATATGTACTAAAAAATATATAATATTTATAGATATATTTAATTTATAAATTTTTACTGAAAATTGTTTTGGAAAAGAGGATGTTTATGTTTGAAATTAAAGTTAAATTAAAAGATGGAGTAAAACAAGAATTTGATTTTGTAGAAGATAAGTCAAATTGGATTGATTTAAGGTCAGCTGAAAAAATAAAAATGAATAAAGGTGACTTTAAATTAATTCCATTAGGTTTTGCATTAGAGCTTCCAAAAGGATTTGAAGCACATATATTGCCAAGAAGTTCTACTTTTAAAAATCATGGTATCATCCAGACTAATTCAATGGGCATAATTGATAATTCATATAATGGAAATGAAGATTATTGGTTTTTTCCAGCATATGCACTTAGAGACACAATAATCGAAAAAGAAGATAGGATTTGTCAGTTTCGAATTGTCAGACAAATGGAGGTTGTCAAAGTCTTGTTTGTCAATGAATTACAAAATGAAAATAGAGGAGGTCATGGGAGCACAGGAAGTAAATGATTGTAAATTATGAAAAATAAAATAAAAAAGATTAAAGTGTAGATTATCTAGAGAGCACTTTAATCTTTTTTATTAATAAATATAACATAAAAACTATGACCTACTGTTTGGTTTTTTCAACTAACTTATCTATTACATTTACTAAGTTTTCTACCTCAGGCTTACTCATTTGGGCATCTGCTTTTACTGACTCGCCCTTATGTTTTAAGTCGTTTGTTATTAGCGAAGAAAAAATTATAACTGGAAGAGTTTTTAATATCTTATGTTCTTTTATTTTTCTAGTTAGTGTATGTCCATCCATTTGAGGCATTTCTATATCTGTAATTAATATTTGAACATCTTCAATAAAACGCTCTCCTTTTTCTTCTACCAAGTTATCTAAATAATGCCATGCTTGCTGACCGTCATTAAAAAATTTCATATTACCAAAGCCTGCTTTAGTTAATACATCATCTAAAAGCTGACGTATCATAGGAGAATCATCAGAAAGAATTAATTTGATACCCATACGATCTTTTTTGGTAATGTTTCCTATTCTATTATCATTTATACCAGTAGAAGGGGCTATGTCAGTGACAATTTTTTCG
>CAZFTH010000095.1:0-6075 GCA_964521745.1 uncultured Peptostreptococcaceae bacterium | reverse complement strand
ATTTAGATTCTTTAAGCCTCAGATTATAGTTTGTGTACCATCAGGAGTAACAGAAGTAGAAAAAAGAGCAGTAATAGATGCTACTATGGAAGCAGGAGCTAGAGATGTATTCTTGATTGAAGAACCAATAGCAGCAGCTATAGGAGCTGGCATAGAGATTTCTCAGCCAAACGGAAGTATGGTAGTAGATATCGGGGGAGGAACCTCTGATGTTGCAGTTATATCTCTTGGAGGTATAGTTGTAAGCACCTCAATAAAAATCGCTGGAGATAAGTTCGATGAGGCGATAGTGAAGTACATGAGAAAGAAACACAGTATATTAATTGGAGAGCGTACAGCTGAAGAAATCAAAATCAACATCGGTTCAGCTTTCCCAAGAGATAAAGAAGTAACTATGGATGTAAGAGGAAGAAACCTAGTTTCGGGACTTCCAGAAACAATCAAAGTATCTTCAGAAGAAACATTAGAAGCGCTTAGAGAAAGCGTAGCGCAAATAGCTGATGCAGTTCACTATGTGCTTGAAAAAACACCACCGGAGCTATCAGCAGATATCAGTGACAAAGGAATCCTTATGACTGGAGGAGGCTCACTTCTTTGGGGACTTGATAAACTTATCCAAAAAAGAACTGGCATAAACGTATACATAGCAGAAGATGCTATATCATGTGTTGCAAAGGGAACAGGTGAAGCGCTTAACTCTATAAAAGTATTACAACGTTCAACTAAAAAAAGGTACTAAAGAACTATAGGTAAATTCTATAGTTGTGTCGATAAATATTGCAGGGTTATATCCTGTAATACAATAATCTGAATTTAAGTAGATTATGTACATAAGGAGTCTATTAGCCTAGCTAATAGACTTTTCTTGTAAATACAAGAAAAATATAAATACAGTAATGTGGAGGAAATTATGTTTAGAGGCATATATACAGCTACAAACGGCATGAGAACAGACTCGAAGAGAATAGATGTAATTACAAACAATATCGCCAATTCTCAGACTACGGCATTTAAAAAAGATGTCCTAGTTACAGAATCTTTTCCTGAAAAGCTCATGGTAAAGCTAAATGGAGTGGAAAACAACCTAAGACCTACTAGGCAAAATATAAAAATAGATCCTCCAGCTGACTTCCAAAATAATAACTCTATAGTATCTATAGAGATAAGCTCTGGATACTTAAAAATGGAAGATAGGCACGGAGTAGGCTACCACAAATCAGCCAAGATAACTAGAGATGAAGATGGCTATCTTAGAACTGCTCTAAGAGATTCTGATAGCAATACTCATGCAAAATTTGGAGCATATCTTCTAGATGTAAATGGCAACAAAATATTAGCCCCAGACGGAGCGATAACTGTGCTTGCAAATGGAGCATTACAAGCAGGGGGCCAAAATATTGCTAACATTATAAGCGGAGTAAATGCTCAAGTCATAGGAACTATGAATGGAGGAGCTCTAGCGGATAGGTCCATGATTAACTTTAATCAAGGTAATTTAGACCCTACAGAAAATCCCCTGCATTTGGCACTAGAGGGTAAGGGATTTTTCAAAATCCTAGATTTACAAGACGGCCAAATTAAATATACTAGAAATGGTGGATTTTCTATAGATGCAGAAGGTTTTTTAGTTGACTATAGTGGTAACTCAGTGCTTTCTGCTAGCGACAATGAAATTTCAGTTCCTGAAGGAGCTTCAAAAATAGACATAGATAAATTTGGAAATATAGTGGCAACTATAGATGGCGAAAAAGAAGAAATAGATACACTTGCAATAACAGAAATATCAAACACTGAAAGCATGATAAAAGAAGGAGAAAGTTACTTGCTTATGGCAGAGGGAATAGAAGCTGAAGAGACTGAATTTACAGGTCAAGTGCTTCAAGGCTACTTAGAAGGTTCAAATGTAGATATCATATCTGAAATGGCAGAAATGATAAACCTGCTAAGAGGATATGAAAGTGGTCAGAAAGTTATAAGGTCATATGACGATATAATGTCAAAAGCAGCCAATGAAATTGGTAAAGTATAAAATAGAGAGGAAGATAAACTATGAGAGCACTTTGGACTGCAGCTAGTGGAATGAGAGCCCAACAGTTAAATATGGATACAATATCAAACAATCTTGCAAACGTAAATACTACAGGATTTAAAAAACAAAAAACAGAATTTAAGGATTTACTATATACATCTATGAAAAGTGTAACAAACGACCCCCAGCTGGGAGAACCTGTGAACCTTCAGATAGGTCATGGGGTAAGACCAGTTGCTACATCTAGATTGTTTACGAATGGAAATCTAGAAAAAACTGAAAATCCTACAGATGTTGCCTTAGAAGGTCCTGGCTTTTTAGTAGTTGAAAACCCGACAGCAAATCCAGAACTCTTATTTACTAGAGATGGAAACCTAAAATTTTCAGTAGATGGAGATGTTATGACCCTGGTTACTTCTCAAGGCTATACAGTACTGTCTACAGATGATGATGTCATAGAAGTGGAAGCTACTATGAGAAACTTCTCTATATCAGAAGAAGGTATAGTGACTGCTCAAGATGAAGCGGGAGAAATAGTAGAGCTAGGTCAGATTCAAGTAGTTCAATTTATAAATCCTGAAGGACTGCAGGCTATGGGAAACAACTTCTTTTCTCAGACAGCAAATTCAGGTGAGCCAGTAATAGAAGAAGATGAAAATAAAGACACTAAGCTTTATCAAGGTTTTTTAGAAACATCTAACGTACAGCTGGTTGACGAGATGGTAAGAATGATTATGGCTCAAAGAGCCTACGAGATAAACTCAAAATCTATCCAGACAGCTGATGATATGATGCAGACCGTAAACTCACTTAAAAGGTAGGAGGTAGATTATAGTGGATATTAAGCCTTTTATACCTACAAACATCCCTGTAAACTACAAGGATGAGCAGATGAGCGAGATGGAAAAGGAAAAACTAAAAAAAGTAGCTGGAGAGATGGAGGCAGAATTTCTAAAAATCATGCTCAAGCAAATGAAAGCTACCATTCCTGAAAATGAAGACGAAGAAAAAGCTCCAGGCAAGGATATCATGACGGATTTTATGCTAGAGAGATATGCGGAAGATGTGTCAAAGAATCAATCTATGGGTATAGCCAAGATGATATATGAGCAATACACTAAGGCCTACAAGAAATAAGAAGAATTATTAAGAATTATTAAGAAATAAGAAGAATTATTAAGAAAAATAAAAAAAGAAATATAAAGAAAATTATAACAACTAAAAAAACCATTTAGATTTGTCTTTTTTATGAGATAATAATCTAAATGGTTTTGTTTTATGTATACAAGTTTTGAAATTAAAAACAGGCTTATTTTCATGGTAGTAAAGATAATTGTGATTTTGTTCCTAATTTATAAAAAGTGACGGTGATAAAAATGGACTTTTGGACGATTTTTTCTCAAGTACTTGTTCTATTTCTACTGATATTAGTGGGATATATAGCAGGAAAGCAGCAGATGATAACAAAGCACGGAGCTAAAGAAATAAGTACTCTAGTTTTATACATTACGCTTCCGGCTCTTATCATAAGGTCTATGCAGTTTGATTTTTCTATAGAACTGCTAGGTCAGAGCCTAAAAATGATAGGAATGGCTGTGATAGTATACATAGCAACTATTTCTCTTTCCTATGTATTTGCAAAATTGCTTAGGGCAAAAAATAAAGAAAAAGATGTATTTCAGATGGCTATGATATTTCCTAATGTAGGCTTTATGGGCTATCCTATAACCCAAGGGCTCTACGGCAGCCAAGGAGTGTTTTATACTTCCTTATTTAATATGCCCTTTGACCTTTTGATGTGGACGGTAGGAGTACATCTCCTTAGCAGGTCATCAGATAGTACTGCATCAAAGAAAAAAGGCTTGTCCGCCCTACTAAATCCAGGAACTATAGCAGTAGCTATTGGCTTTAGCTTGTTTATACTTTCCATTAAACTACCGCCTATATTAGATAGCACGCTTTCATATCTGGCATCAGCAACCACTCCTCTAGCTATGCTAGCTGTTGGTAGCACCCTAGCTAGAACTAGGGTAGATGCAATTTTTGCAAATAAAAAACTGCTACTTACAGCAGTTATAAAAGTTGCAGTAATTCCAGCTATTATGATAGCTATATTTACCTCATTAAAACTAGATGGATACTTCCTAAAAATACCTATAATAGTAACAGCTATGCCAGTAGCCGCAAATGTAGCTATATTTGCAACTAGATATGAAAGTGATGAGCTGCTAGCATCGCAGCTAATATTTTTAACTACTCTTATGTCTTTGGTTACTATACCTATGATAGCTCTCTTTTTAGGCTAAAGCATGATAGCGTGAGATAGCATCATCATTATAAAGCCTGCACTCATATTGCCAAAAAATATTGCAGGAAGAGCATACTTCATACGTATATTTAAAATTGAAGCAAGAGCTGAGCCAGTATAGGCTCCAGTGGAAGGCAGTGGAATAGCTACGAATAAATAAATTCCTAGTATATTTGCTGCCTTTAATTTTTTTGATTTTTTATGGATATGATTATTTAAAAAATCAGTAAAGAATTTAAAAATATTCTTTTCCTCCATAAACTCTATGATTTTCCTAAAAAATAGTATAAGAAAAGGTGCAGGAAGAGTAGAACCTGCAACAGATAGCCAATAAGCTTCCCAAGGACTCATGCCTAGCCCTATTCCCAGTGGGATAGCTCCTCTGAGCTCGATTAGAGGCACTGCCGCCAGTAGAAAAACGTAGACCTCATGGCTGAGGTTTACAAAAAAATCATTCATGTATATTGTCCTCCGATTAAACTCTAGATTTCTAGAGTAAATATTTTTTGTAAATTCATTACAACAAAAGTATTATAACATAATTATATCAACTGAAATATAACTGTAATCACTATGTAATTGTATCTTTTTTGCTTTTGACTTAAGATATAGTTCGAGAAGGTGTATCTATAAATAAATTAACAGATTTTTTGACATCAAAGTATGTCTTTTGTGTAATAAAGGAGATGTAAGGCATGAAAAAACAATTTGCGGCTCTTATGTTAGCTATGCTAATTGGACTAGCTCCAGCTTTGTCTTTTGCAAATGTTATAGATGAATCTAAATATCAGATTCCTCTAAGCCAAGGAGTAAACCTAAAAAAGATAGCTACTTTTTATGAATGGGGAGTCCAAAACGTAAATATACTTGAAGTAGATTTAAACAATCCATCTGTAAAGCTAGATGTCTTATTTAATAAAAGTGGTTTTATAAACAGAACTACCCTTAGCAATATGGTAAACCAGGAACAAGGCGTAGTAGCGGCAGTAAACGGTGATTTTTTTTCCATGTCTACCCCTGCATTTTCTATAGGACCTTTAGTAAAAGATGGCAAGCAACTTTCTAGTCCTCACTATGAGATGAATAAATATGCTTCTCTGCTAGTTGACTCCACAGGAAATGCCATTCTTGCCTACCTATATTCAAATGTTCAGCTAGAAAATAGTTCAAGAGGTATAAATGTAGATATATCAGCAATAAATAAACCCAGTAAAGACTATGGAAATATAGTAGTATACACTAAAGAATATACTTCAAGTAGTCCTGGAGCTAATAATACCTATTATGACCTTACAGAGGTAGTGGTAGAAAATGACATCGTAAGAGAAGTAAGATATGGCCAACCTAGTGTGGCTATCCCTGAAAATGGCTACGTGATACTAGCAGCTGGAGCAAATAGCTTCGTGCTTCAAGGGGCCTTTACTCCAGGAGAAAAGGTCAAACTAAAAACAGATATAAACTTAAATTACAATAATATAAAAACAGCTATAGGTGGAGGAACTATGCTTCTTAAAAATGGAGTAGAAACATCTATAACTCAAAGTGTAAAAGGAAAGAGCCAAAGAACAGCCCTAGGAATCACAGCCGATAAAAAAATGCTTATAGTCACAGTAGATGGCAGAAAATCTCCATTTATAGGAATGGATGAAAAAGATATGCAGTCCTATATGAAATCACTAGGAGCAAAGGATGCTATGATGCTAGATGGGGGAGGGTCTACTCAGCTGATGGCAGACGG
>CAZFTH010000094.1:0-6088 GCA_964521745.1 uncultured Peptostreptococcaceae bacterium | reverse complement strand
CTTTTCTATGAGAAGAAACCATGCCTAACTTTCTGTACATTGCCATTGTTAATATCCCTCCTTTTCCCTAGTCTTCACTTGGCTTAAGGCTGAATCCAAGCTCTTCTAGCTTTTGAATAACTTCTTCTAGGGATTTCTTTCCTAGGTTTCTAACTTTCATCATGTCATCTTCCGTCTTCTCAGTTAATTCCTCTACAGTGTTAATTCCTGCACGCTTAAGGCAATTATATGATCTAACAGATAAGTCAAGTTCTTCTATTGTCATTTCAAGAGCTTTTTCTTTTTTATCTTCTTCTTTTTCAACCATAAGCTCTACTTCACCTAAGTGGTCTGTAAGGTCGATAAATAAGTTAAGATGTTCAACTAGTATCTTAGCTCCTAGAGAAACGCCCTCTTGAGCGCCTATGCTACCATCTGTCCATACTTCTAAAACTAATTTTTCAAAATCAGTTCTAGTGCCTACTCTTGTATTTTCAGTTGTATAGCTCACTTTATGAACTGGTGTATAAATAGAATCAACTGGAATTACTCCTATTGCCATTTCATCAGATTTGTTGTTTTCAGCAGAAACATAGCCTCTACCTTTATCTACATTGATTTCCATATATAGCTTAGCATCTTCAGACAAAGTAGCTATATGTAAATCTTTGTTTAGAATTTCAACATCTGGTGGACACAATATGTCTCCAGCAGTTATTACACCGTCACCAGTGTGCTCTATTTTTAAAGTTCTAGCTCCATCAGAGTCCATCTTCATAGAAAGCTCTTTAAGAGTCAATATAATTTCAGTAACATCCTCTTTCACGCCTGGAATCGTAGAAAATTCGTGTAGTACTCCATCTACTTTAATAGATGTAACAGCAACACCAGGAAGAGAGGACAAAAGTACTCTTCTTAGTGAGTTTCCAACAGTTATACCGAATCCTCTTTCCAATGGCTCTAAAGCGAATTTACCATAGTTTTCTTTAAGCTCCAACACTTCTATACTTGGCTTTTCGATTTCTATCACTAATAAACCCTCCTTGTAAAATAATTTAAAAAGATCACCGAGGATACTAATCTTAAGTGCAATTACTTAGAGTAAAGCTCTACGATTAGATGTTCTGCTACTTCAAGGTCAATATCTTCTCTTGTAGGATTTGCAACCATTTTAGCACTCATCGACTCAAGACTTACATCAAGCCACTTAGGAGCTACTCTTGTTGAGTTCTCAGCTAATGACTTAAGTTTTACAGATGATCTTGAAGTTTCTTTTACTGTTATAACATCTCCAACGCTGATTGTCATAGAAGGAATATTAGCTTTATGTCCATTAAGATTAAAATGTCCATGTCTTACTAATTGTCTAGCTTCTTTTCTAGAAGCAGCTAACCCCATTCTATAAACTACATTGTCTAATCTTCTTTCTAAAAGGTTAAGTAGGTTTTCACCCGCCATACCTTGCATTTTTTCTGCACGCTCAAAAGTTAATCTGAACTGAGTCTCTAAAACTCCATAAATTCTCTTAACTTTTTGTTTTTCTCTTAATTGCTCTCCGTAGTTAGAAACTTTCTTTCTTCCTTGACCATGTTGTCCAGGAGCATATGCTCTTTTAGCAAAAGCACATTTATCTGTATAGCATCTGTCACCTTTAAGGAATAGTTTCATTCCTTCTCTACGGCAAAGTCTGCATGATGAATCAGTATATCTTGCCACTTATATGACACCTCCTTAAATTAAACTCTTCTTCTTTTTGGCGGTCTGCATCCGTTGTGAGGAATTGGAGTAACATCTTTAATCATTGTCACATCTAATCCTGCTGCTTGAAGTGCACGGATAGCTGCTTCTCTTCCTGAACCAGGTCCTTTTACAAATACTTCAACAGATCTTAGTCCATGCTCCATAGCACCTTTAGTTGCTGTTTCTGCTGCCATTTGAGCGGCAAATGGAGTAGATTTTCTTGAGCCTTTGAATCCAAGCTGTCCTGCACTTGCCCAAGAAAGAGCATTTCCGTGAACGTCAGTCAATGTAATAATTGTATTATTAAAAGTTGACTGAATATGTGCGTGGCCTTTTTCTATGTTTTTACGTTCTCTTCTTTTTACACGCGTCACTTTTTTCTTTGGCTTAGCCATTATTTTCCCTCCTTACTTTTTAAATATAGACATTATTTCTTTTTCTTACGACCAACTGTTCTCTTAGGACCTTTTCTAGTTCTAGCGTTAGTTTTAGTCTTTTGACCTCTAACTGGAAGTCCTTTCATATGTCTGATACCTCTATAGCATCTGATATCTCTTAGTCTCTTAATATTTAGAGAAATTTCTCTACGTAAATCTCCCTCTACGTTATAATTATCGATCTCTTTTCTTAATAGGTTAACTTCTTCTTCTGTTAAATCTTTGATTCTAGTATCTTCATTGATACCAGTAGATGCTAAGATTTGAGCAGAAGTATTCTTGCCTATTCCGAATATATATGTTAGACCAATTACTACTCTTTTCTCTCTTGGTAAGTCTACACCGGCAATACGAGCCATGTATTTACACCTCCTATTTTTACATTTGGACGTCGGATATGTTTTTCATTATCCCAAAATTGTATTATATCAAATAATGATGTATTCTGTAAACAAATCCTAACCTTGTTTTTGCTTATGTTTAGGATTTTCGCAGATAACCATTACTTTGCCTTTTCTTTTAATTATTTTGCATTTTTCGCAAATAGGCTTAACAGATGGCCTTACTTTCATCTTAATCCCTCCTTAGGCTACTTCTTTCGCCAAGTAATTCTCCCTTTAGTAAGATCGTAAGGAGAAAGTTCAACAGTAACCTTGTCTCCAGGAAGTATTCTTATGAAGTGCATTCTTAATTTTCCTGAAATATGAGCTATAATTTCATGATCATTTTCTAGTTTTACTTTAAACATAGCATTAGGAAGAGCATCTATTATTACTCCTTCTAATTCTATAACATCTTTTTTGGACATATTATACCTCCCTTTTGTTAGAATATCCTAGCTTTTCAAGTTCTTTTCTTATAAAAGCATTTTGGCTTTGCAGGTCTTTGTAATTTATTTTATTCATATTTTCTGAAACAGCTGACATTAATTTAAGATGCTTTAGCTTTTTAAGTTTCGGATTTTGAATTTTTCTAAGCTTACCATCAGAAATCAGTACATTCTCATCATCAACTATGCTGACAATTATAAAATATCTATTTTGATCCCTTCCTGAAATGCTTTTTACTACTTGACCTATCTGAATTTTCCCATTCAAGGTGTGACCTCCTCTATAGTGCTGTCAAAAGCAGTGGTTGGTCACCAGTTATAGCAATAGTATGTTCATAGTGAGCAGATTTTTTTCCATCTAATGTCACTGCTGTCCATCCATCTCCTAATACCTTAACCTTATAGGTTCCTTGATTTACCATGGGTTCTATCGCCAACACCATGCCTTCTTGAAGTCTAGGACCTCTACCAGCTGGGCCGTAATTTGGAATTTGCGGCTCTTCATGCAGCTCTTTTCCAACACCATGTCCAACAAAGTCTTTAACTATAGAAAATCCATAACGCTCTGCATATACCTCAATAGCATGTGAAATATCCGATAGTCTATTCCCCACTACAGCATTTTTGATTCCTTCATAAAAGCTTTGTCTGGTCACATCTATCAAAAGCTTATCATTTTCTGATACATCTCCAACAGGATGTGTCTTTGCTGCATCACCATGATATCCTTTATAAAATGCTCCAACGTCAACGCTTATAATGTCGCCATTTTTTAGTATGATATCTTTTGATGGTATCCCGTGTACTACTACTTGATTCAAGGAAGCACATATGCTACCAGGAAATCCACCATACCCTTTAAATGAAGGAACCGCATTATACTTGGTTATATTTTTTTCTGCTATCTGATCTAGCTCATAAGTGCTAATGCCTTCTTTAATCGCATCTCTTATTACTTCGTGAGTTTCAGCAACTACTTTTCCAGCATCTCTTAATAGCTCAACTTCATGTTTTGATTTTATAATAATCATTTATTTTTCACTTCCCAAGGCACTTACAATATCCTCAAGCACCTTATTAATATCTTGCTGACCATCTATAGTCACTAAGATATTCTTTTTAGTGTAGTAATCAATAAGTGGTTTTGTTTCATTTAAGTATACTTCAATTCTCTTTGATACTGTTTCTTCAGTATCGTCAGTTCTTTGAAAAAGTTCTCCTTGACATATGTCGCAGATTCCTTCTTGCTTGGGTTTATTGAATTCTATGTGGTAAGTAGCTCCACAGTTTTTACAAATTCTTCTTCCTACAGCTCTGCCTACAAGTATACTTTTATCAACTTCTATATTGATTACTTTATCTAGCTTGGTATCCATTTTTCCAAGAGCAGTATCTAAAGCCTGAGCTTGGTTCTCTGTTCTTGGGAATCCATCTAGTAAGAAGCCCTCTTTTGCATCAGCTTCTTTTAATCTATCTTCAACAATCGCTACTACAAGTTCATCTGGCACAAGTAAACCTTTATCCATATATTCTTTTGCTTTTCTTCCAAGCTCAGTGTTTTCTTTAATGTTTTTTCTAAAGATATCACCAGTAGAAATATGAGGCACTTTGTATTTATCTACGATCCCAGAAGCTTGTGTACCTTTTCCAGCCCCTGGAGGTCCTAAAAGTATTAATCTCATTTTTTCATCTCCTAGGAAAGCTCCGCTCAGTGGAGTTTATTTTAAAAAGCCTTGATAATGTCTCATTACCATTTGCGCTTCAATTTGCTTCATTGTTTCAATAGCAACACCGACAACAATCAGTAATGATGTTCCGCCAAATCTAAACGGTATGTTAGTAGCCGAATAAATGATAGTTGGCAGGGAAGCTATTATTGCTAAGAACACTGCTCCTGCAAGTGTAAGTCTGTTAAGTACTCTTGCCAAATACTCTGCAGTAGATTTCCCAGGTCTAATTCCTGGTATGAATCCATTTGAGTTTTTCATATTATCTGCAACTTCATCTGGGTTAAACGTAATTGAGATATAGAAATATGTGAAGAATACTACTAATAGGAACTCCATTAATGTATACACGTAAATTCCTGGGTTTCCACTTGCTGTGAACCATTTTGAAACAAAAGCCTGATACTCAGGATTTTTTATAAATATACCTAAAGTTTGTGGAAACGCAAGAAGTGATACTGCAAAGATTACAGGTATTACCCCAGCTTGATTTACTTTAAGAGGGATGTGCGTTGATTGACCTCCGTAAGTTTTTCTTCCTACAACTCTTTTTGCATACTGAACAGGTATTTTTCTAACTCCCTGAAGCACTAGGATAACTCCTACTATTATAGCCACAGAAATTATTAAAAATACACCTACTTGAATAAAATTAAGTTCTCCAGACTTCACTAGTTCAAAAGTTTGAACAGTAGCCTGTGGTATTCTAGATACAATACCAGCGAAGATTAAAAGTGAAATTCCGTTTCCAATGCCTTTTTCGGTAATTTGCTCTCCAAGCCACATCAAAAATGCCGTTCCTGCTGTAAGAGTTAAAACTACGCTTATTTTACTAAGTATAGAATCCGAAACAAGGGCACTGTTAAAGAATCCAATTCCTATAGCAGTAGCTTGAATAAGAGCTAGTACTACAGTAAGATATCTAGTGTACTGAAGGATTTTTTTTCTTCCTTCTTCACCAGACTTTTGCATGTCTTCAAGTGCAGGTATAGCAACCGTAAGTAATTGGATTACTATCGATGATGTAATATACGGGGTTATGCTAAGCGCAAAAATCGTAAAGTTACTAAATGCTCCACCAGCTACGATATCATAAAAAGACAATATACCAGCTTGCTGCGAAATCATTTGCTTTATAACATCGACGTTTATTCCTGGAACAGGAATTGCTGTACCTATTCTAAATACTACCAGCATTAAAAAGGTAAATACCAATTTTTTTCTTAAATCTGGTATCTTAAGAGCATTTTGAAGTGTCTTAAACATTAGATCACCTCGGCCTTTCCTCCAGCGGCTTCTATCTTCTCTGCAGCTGATTTTGTGAACTTATTAGCTTTGATTGTAAGTTTCTTTTCTATGCTGCCATTTCCTAGTAT
>CAZFTH010000093.1:0-6156 GCA_964521745.1 uncultured Peptostreptococcaceae bacterium | reverse complement strand
GCTAGTTTTCTTGCTATATCTGAACAATTATCCATTCCTTGATTAACATAGTCTTTTGTAGTATATACAGATTTTGCAATCTCAAATCCAAACTCAGATTTTCCAGCCGTAGCTATTCCAGCTACTATTCTCAGTGAAATTGCCAATCCAGTTTCTCCTCTTGCAACTTCTTCAGTTGTCAAATCTAAGGTATCTCTCGCATGCTCATAGCTAGAGTATTCTCCTGGTATTTGACTTGAGCTTGAAATTTCTCCTCTTGTAAATCTTCCATGGAAATCTCTCAATCTTCCAAGAGCTTTTTCATCTATACCTTTTCCGTTATTTATATTATCTTGAATCTTTTGTAAATGCTTTGCCATGTGACTAGAAAGATTATTATCTTCATCACTGCTTTTAACATACTTCTGCTTTAATTTTTCAATTTGATTTAACCTATTCCAATAACCAGTATCGCCATCTTTTCTTTCTGCTACTAGCTGACTTTCGGCTTTTGCAATAGCTTTATCTATCTCTAAATCTCTTCTTGCCCTATCCAGATCATCAGTGCTGAGTTTTGAGCCATAACTGCTTTCAAAATCTCCAGTTTCTGGATTTAGAACATATATTTCTTGAGAGCCTCCTGGATAATCAACAACTAAGGTTCCATCAGACGGGTCATATTTGCCTCCTGGTATGTTTAAGTTTCCTGGACCTCTTGGAGTAAATCCTCCAAACCCACCTGCTAAAGCAGCTCCAGCTCCAATTATAGCTCCCAGAGTTGAAGCTATATTTATCATAGCCATTTCATCTTCTGAAGCTCTTTCATTCCAATCATAATCTCCTGATTCAAAATCCTCCCAAGGAAAGCCTTCATTTTCTATTAGATCTTCATCCTCATTATTTTCTTCAGCCTCAGATGCTACAGTTGCTTCCCAAACATAGGTATCTGCGATAACTATAGCTTGTGGCCAAAAATATGTACCTAATACTCTTTCAATCGTTATCTCTTGCCCTAGCGTTACTCCTTGAGGGATATTGCCACTTAGAGTTTTATTAGAATACGTAAAAGCTCCCAAATCATAAAAGTTAGGATCAGACATGCTAAATTGTTCCATACGCTTACCAGAAATTATTCCTCCAAAAATAACTCTAGAATTAGGCTCTTCTTGATCTAGGCTTCCTCCATTAAGCATGATATTTGCATTTACATCAATTTTTACTTGAGCTTCACTGTCATAGGAAGATTCAAGTGATGAAAACTCAGCTACATAGTCAGCCTGCAAATTATTATTTTCACTATAGCGGTGATAAAGAGTCTTACCATCTTCCATAACTCCTGTTTCATTTCTAAATGTTCCATTAAAATACTCTAATCTTGTTTGATTAGAACCTTCATCTACAAAGGCATAGTAGTTGGTTTCTTTGTGCATCCACTTTCCTGTAGCTGAAGGTGGAGCTTGATTTTTATCAAAAGTAATTTCATCAATTCTAAGTAGTATCGTAGCTTTTCCATAGAAATCTGCTTGCCAAGACTCTTTAGCTTCACTTACTAAAAATTTTAAATGTACCTCAGCGTATAGATTATTTGGATTAATCAAATCTACAAATTCATATTGAGATACATAAAAATGTGGTGCTCCTATAAAAAAATTGAAGCTTCCTTCTTGACTATCAAACCCACTGTAGCTAACTGTTTCTCCAATAGCTGTACCCATTCCATATCCTTCAAAATTAAACGATATGTCGCTGTTTGCTGACCAATTGCCATTATTATTTGAAATAGTATATTCTCCAGAAAAATCATACTTATCATCACTATATTCTAAACTTACTGATTCTAGTGGCATCCTAGTAGAACTATTTGGTGTTACCTCTGAGTAATTTTCAGATAAAGCAAGAACTTGTTTTTTGCTACTTCCTTGTCCTATTGTAATTGCAATAGGTGTGAATTTTATTCCAGTAGGAGGCCTCTCTTTTATTAACATATTATAATCTACCTGTTGCTGGGTAAGTGTAGATTCCTGAGCTGGCAGATTTCTAAATCCATAAGCTTCAAATGGTTCTTGCCAATTTGTTTGTGCGAAACCTAGATTCATAAAAGGAAAAATACTGGCTACACTAAAAATTCCTATTAAAAATACACTAGCAGTTCTAGCTGCTGCTCTTTTTCCCCTAAACAAAGTTGCTATAACCATGCTTACAATTAACAAGCTCATTCCAAGGATATACCATTGTGGTCCTGTTATCGAAGCTAACAAAGCTATTAAAATTGATGCAACATACCCTATGATTAAACCACCACCAAAATTGCTGGCTTTTTTTCTACTCATTCTTCCTTTTGAAAATGATCTAATAAACTCTACTATAAATCCTCTTGGATTTCTCAGTGATCTAATAACAGCTACAATAGATGCTGCTGCTATAGCTCCATTTTCAGTTGTTCCGTTGCCTGTTTTAAAATTATATAAAATTAATGCAGTCCCTATTCCAGCAATAAATAATGCAAATCCTCTTGCAGTATTTATTCTAAAAGCGCTTCCAATTTTCATTTGAACTGGCTTAGCACTTTTTTTGCCTGAAAGAAAAGGCATAAGTAAACTAGTTATTAGCCATGAAATAAGGGCTTTTCCAAAAACTCCTCCTATTGCTCCTATAGGCCCTGCATACATCCCACCTTGAGCAAAACTAAGAATACTGAGTATCTTTACAACCTCGTTATCTGGACTATTAAGCCTAAGATAAGATAATGCTATCCAGATTGCTGACAATACGATAGTAGGAAGTAATAGCTTTGGAGATTTTAGAATATGCCCTATTCCATTAAAAGCTGAGCTTATGCTTTTTGACAAAAAACCTGCTGGCCCCAATGTGGCTGTATCTAATTGCTTTTGAATTTCAGCCATAATTCACCTCCAAAATTTATTTGCTTACAAGTGATTTTCCACAGCTAGTACAGAATTTTGCCGATATTTTTACTTTTGCACCACAATATCTGCAAAATTTCGTATCCACATGCTTATTATCAGGAGCTTCAGATTTATCGGTTTCATTTAATTTAGTCTCAATATCACTAACAGGCTCTTTAACTTCTTTTATTATAATTTCAGGTTCATCTACGGGTGCAATGACCATCTCTATTAATTCGCAAAACTTTTCCTTATTTATACTTTTTAAAACTACTTTATCTTCATCAGCTACCGGCATAATATAATATAAAATCTTGTCATATTTGATGAAAGCTATTGGCATTTGCACTAGTTGATTATTTTCAAAAAACAAGCTTCTAAAAGAAATCATATTTCTTTTTTCTAGCATCAGTCCTAATAGCCTGTATCCTGTTTCCGTAAATTGAATCTTTTGATTAAGAAGTTTTAATATTTCTAGATTTTCAAGCTCTTTCAAACCTTTTTCAATGTTCTTAATATCCCCTAGGGATAGGTTGTCAAAAGGTCCAAATGCTTCAGTAACGAACGGAAGGAACCATCTAATATCTTTGCTTTCAAGTGAAAATCCAAAAACATCTTTTATTTCAGAGGCATCGACCTCATAGCTATCTGGTACATGAAAAAGTAGCTGTTCTAGATATTTTCTTTTAAGAGCATCTCCAATAGCCATAAGGCATAAAAATCCCAAGGTACTCATAGTAAGCTGTGTACTTGTTTCGATGGTTTCATCAGCTGTAAATAAATCACTAAAATATGAAGATATTTCATCTGGAGAGGTAAGCTTTATAGTCGATTCATTATTATCAGTATTCTGGGAATAAAAGCCTATGCTATCTAGTCTAGAAATAATTGTAGTGAAAATTAAGTTATCCTCATCGGTAACACTAGTAATATAGCTAATACTAAATGGATAGAGCATCAATTTTTTTATAGTTTCATCAACTTCTGCAAGGTCAGAGCTTAATTTACTTTCATCTTTATATGTTCTTTTTAGAATTTGTGCCAATTTGTTATAGCTATTTTCTTTATATAACTTAGAAATTTCATTATTATCATACTTAAGTATACTGCCCATATTTTTATCCCCCAGTTCTAATTAAATACTATTAATGATATTTGATTTAATTCCTACTATGAGTAATTGCTTTTTTTAAAAGCAACACTTAGCAAAAGCCCTCCTAAAAGCATCATAATTATTTGTCCTGCATTTGGTCTAACCTCACTGGATAACGAATTAAGTCTAGGCTGAAAGCTAAAATAATAAACCATATTTTCTACCTTTACACCCATATCAGATCCTCTACGCGTAGTGGTCCCATTATAAACATTTCCATCTGATGCTAGAAAATCATAATCTACAGACCACTCATATCTACTCTCTGCTGGATATGAATCATTTGATCCTCCAACTCTCCTAGTTGAAATATTTGCAGTTGATGTATCTCCAAAAATAAATAATAATATATTGATACTAGCTATAAGAATCAGCATAAGTCCAACTATAAATAAAATTATCTTTCCGAAAATACTTCCTTTGGCTACATTCTTCATAACTATCTACTCCTAAAGGTTATTTAATATTTGCCTTTTTGCATCTTTTAGCTATATAGTCGTATACAGAATTAAAGTCTTCTCTATTTACATAAATTTGATTTCGTTCAAAGCTCTCATTTACATATATTATATTTAGATTCCTTTTAGCCTTTATATTCTTAACCTTAGAAAATTGGCTATATGAGGTTTTTTTAGCATTTGCAAGCAAGCCTGCTCCCATAGCTGTTGGGTTATTAGCGAGCGCTCCAGCTAGAACTGTTATCATGCTCAGAACCTGAGAGCGCTTAAATTGTTTATCCATTTGGATATGTCTAATTCCCTTTTCATCCATTTCAAAAGCCACGCAATATTTCCCTCCATTTAGAACTGCTATTATTATGTAAGCAATTATTGCAAGGCCAACCATAATTCCTCCAGCAATGCCTCCTACGGTTACAAAGGCCTCAATAGCTTCACTAAAGCCTCTTTCAAATAATTCTAAAAGGCTAACAAGTAGAGTTGGAAATGCTGTAGCTAGTAGAACTACCTTTAGCAAAGTAATTAATATCCCTGGGTTAGTCCACATATTAAGCTCATAAACCCATCTATATACTCCATCTTCTCCTTTGGATATTTCATTAGATTCATCAAGCAAACTGACTTCTAGTTGCTGACTTCCACAAAATTCGCAAAACACACTTCCATCTTTTATTTCCTTGCTACATGATATGCATTTCATTCTAGCCCCTCCTTCGATTATCTCTATATTAATCATGATACAACACTGAAAAACTATATATCAATCAAATATTTATTTATAGCTTATTAATTAAGAAACAAAAAATGCTCCCACCATAGAAACAGTTTTATTATTTAAACCATCTACTATAGAGAGAGCATATCCAAATACTTGGGGCTACTTTGCTAATTAACTTTAAATTGTTATTTCTATCCTGTTACCATCTGGATCTAATATGCAGCTCTCATAATATCCATCACCTGTTATTCTAGGCTCTCCTACAATTTCATACCCATCACTTCTAAGCTTAGCTGTGAGCTCATCTACTTTTTCTTTGCTTCCCACTGAAACAGCAAAATGAATTAACCCAAGATACTGCGAAAAGCTATTATTTAAATTCAAAGGAATGTTTGGCATTTGCATAATCTCGAGCCTACAACCTGAATCAAACATCAAAAAATATGATTCAAAGGATTTGGATGAATTAATATATTTACTTCCTGAAGTACATCCAAAATATTCTGTATAAAAAAGTTTTAGCCTTTCAATATCTGAACTCCAAATAGCAATATGTTCAATCTTCATTTTCATTATCCTTTCCAAAAGAAAAATATGACAAAGGCTTTATAAAATATTAGGCTCTAGATTATCATTATATGCACTGCAAATCTATTTTATCAATATTAGGTATATATAATTATGATTTTATCCAATTACAATTACTTCAATCAACTTAGTAAACTTTTCCAGCTCTTGTGTAGATAATATAGCCTTATAGGTATATAAAGCTTCTGCCAATATATTATTGCCGCTTCTACTACTCGGTTCGTAATCAATTGATGTAATCGAGTTTCTTTTAGCCAGTGCCGCTACTTCTCCTAAATTTAATTAATCTAGTATTCTTAGAATTTCATCTTCCGTTAAATACGCATCTATTAAAACATCCACTAAATCTCCCAG
>CAZFTH010000092.1:0-6185 GCA_964521745.1 uncultured Peptostreptococcaceae bacterium | reverse complement strand
TGGTTAATTACAGCAAGCTTTAGAGACGATTTTTTTTCTTCTATAATGCTTTCTATTTCTTCTCTGACTTCATTTGCAATTTTACCAATTACAGGTCTTTCCTCTGCTGATAGCTTTCCCATTTCTTTTAATATATTTGTTAGCTCACCTTTTTTCCCCATATATTGAACTCTTAAATTTTCTAAAATATCCATTTCCTCAACTGCACTTAAAGATTTTAAAGCTTCTTCTCTAAGCTGACTTAATTTGGTTTTCATTTTTACACCTTCCTTTGATAATTTAATGTATAAAAAAAGACCTTTAATAATCAGGGGCAATTAAATTGCGGTACCACCCTGAATCAAAGGACTCTCGTCGATATTTTATCGCTTTTTCTTGCGAAAAGCCTACATAATACTTTCAGCTTTTAGCTCAGAAGTGAACTTCTTCATTAACAGTCATAAGAACTTTCAGCAACCGTTCTCTCTCTGAAATGCTATTAATAAATACTTTTCTTCGTCATAGCTTTATATTATTTGAATATTTTTTTATATTACCATAATTTTTATACTAAGACAACTTTCTTTCTTTAAGTTTATACATTAAAATTCCACCTGCAATAGCTACATTTAAAGATTCAGCAGCTCCATATATTGGAATTTTAACTTTTAAATCCGCTTTATCTAGAAGTTTTGTGTCTATACCATTAGCTTCGTTTCCAAGTATTAAAGCTATTTTAGATTTTATAGTATTAATTATCTTATAATCTATAGCCTCATCTAGAGAAGATGCCATTAGTAAATATCTATTGTTTTTTAAAAAATTTAAACTTAAGTAATCATCTATAAATATTATCTTCAAATACATTAGGGACCCCATTGAGGACCTCACTACTTTTTGAGAATATATATCTGTAGTTCCCTTAATGCAGATTATATTTTTTATACCTGATGAATCTGCAGTTCTTAAAATAGTTCCTAAATTGCCAGGGTCTTGTATTTTATCTAATATCAAAATATCATCTTCTAACTCTATATCCTCTATAGTATAACTTTTCATATTACATATTGCCACTATACCTTGGCAAGTTATTGTATCACTAAGAGATTCCATTAATTTAGAAGATATAATATGTACTTTATTTTCTAAGCTATCATTTATTTTATAGTATTTGGATTCTTTTATTTTTAATTCATCTATAAAAATATAACTTACTATGTTATCATTACTAATTGCTAATTCAACATTTCTTAAACCTTCAACTAAAAATTTTTTATGTTTTTTACGAAATTTATTTTGTTTAAGAGAAACTGCTAGCTTAAATTTAGAATTCTCAAAAGATTCAATAATATTCATGCTAATCTCTTTCCTCAACTTTATTAATTTGTTCATTTTTACCTATAACAACCAATACATCTCCAGGTCTTAAAGAATCATCAGCTCTCGGAGAGATATTTATTTCCATACCATGTTTTACAGCCATAACATTTATTCCATAGTTAGCTCTTAAATCAAGTTCCCCTATACTTTTTCCTATCCATTTCGATGGGGTTACAATCTCTGCTATTGAATAATGAGGATCTAATTCTATATACTCTAACACATTTTGAGATACCAAATTATGAGCGACTCTAATCCCCATGTCTCTTTCTGGGAAAACTACTCTATCTGCTCCAATTTTATAAAGTACCTTTGCTTGAAGTTCATTTTGTGCTTTACAAAGTACATATTGAACTCCTAGTTCTTTTACTATTAAAGTTGCCATTATCGAAGATTGTATATCTGAACCTATACTTATAACTGCTACATCAAAGTTTCTTATACCAAGAGACCTTAATACATTTTCATCGGTACAATCTGCTTCTACTGCATGTGTAACTTGTTCAGATATGCTTTGAACTTTTTCTTCATTTTTATCTATTGCTAAAACATCATGACCTAAACTATATAAAGTTTTTGCCACCGATGAACCAAAACGGCCACATCCTATTACTACATAATTTTTCATTGTAATATTCTCCTATCCTACGATTACTTTTTCTTCTGGATACTGATATAATGATTTTTTTTCATTGCTAGCAAGTGCAAGCAAAATAGTTAGCGATCCTACTCTTCCTATAAACATAGCAAAAATAATTAAACATTTACCTATATTACTTAGAGTTGAAGTAATCCCTAACGATAGCCCAACTGTTCCAAATGCGGAAACTGTTTCAAATAAAACATATAAGAATTCGTGTTTAGCTTCAGTAAGCGATAAAATCATAGTTCCACCCACAACAATAATAATTCCTATAAAAACTACAGCTAATGATTTATTTACAGCTCTATATGAAATTCTTCTTCCAAATATCTCAACATTAGCTTTTCCAACAACTAAAGTTCTAACAGCTAATATTAAGATTGCTAATGTAGATGTTTTAATTCCACCTGCTGTAGATGCCGGAGATCCACCAATAAACATCAATATAATAGTTAGTAATTTTGAACTGTTTTGCATTCCAGATAAATCTATGGTGTTAAATCCAGCTGTCCTAGGAGTAACCGCTTGAAATAATGATGCTAAAAATTTCCCTTTTAATGACAATTCCTTCATTGTTCCAGGATTTGAGTATTCCATCAAAAAGAATAAAATAAAAGATATTAAAATCAACGCAAAACTCATAGTAATTACAATCTTTGAATGTAAATTAAGTTTTTTAAAACTTCTTTTTGCTATAAAATCAAAAATAACTGTAAAACCAAGGCCTCCTAATATTATTAAAATTATAATAGTAATATTGATTATAAAACTATCTACAAAAGGAGTAAGCGACCTCCCACCACCAATTAAATCAAATCCAGCATTACAAAATGCAGAAATAGAATGAAATATAGAGTAAAATATTCCTTTTTTAAATCCATATAAAGGTATAAATTTTGTAGATAACAATACTGCTCCTATCATTTCTATAAAAAAAGTTCCGTATAACATTTGTCTTGTTAATTTTACTACTCCTGATAAAGTACTTTGATTCAAAGATTCTTTAATAACAAGTCTTTCTCTCAAAGATATTTTTTTTCCTAAAAGCATTGCTCCAAATGTTGCAACTGACATAAATCCCAATCCGCCAATTTGAATCAGTAACATTATAATAATTTTTCCAAATGTTGTCCAATATGTACCAGTATCCACTATAACAAGGCCAGTAACACAAACAGCTGAAGTTGCAGTAAATAACGAATTTAATAAACCTACGCTTTCATTTTTTGTTGATGAAATAGGTAAATTTAACAATATACTTCCAATAATTATAACCATAGCAAAACCAATAACAATTATTTGTGATGCAGTAAATTCATATTTATGTTTCTTTTGAGGTATTCTAATCATAATGTTCTCCTTTTATTATTAACATAGTATATTATAACCTATCCATAATAATTTTCAATCAATGCAAGTATATTTTAATAATTTTTATTATTAGGTTAATATATAATACTTTTTAATATATACTTCAAGACTATGTTTATATGTATAAATATAATTTTGTTAAAAATAATATAGTTAGAATATTTCCAATATGATAAAATAAGTAGTAATATTTTATCTTTTAACATCATAGGAGGTTATAAATTGTGGCAAATAATCGAAGTCTAATCAATAAAGTACTAGTAAGTAGTTTATCTCTGGTGATAATAGTTTTTTCAACAACTTTTTATTTTAACATTAAATCAAACATAGATTTTTCTAAAAAATCTGTTGAACAAAATCTTATCTCAGAATCTTCTCTAATATCTTCTTCTATAAATCAATTCTTTGAAAAAAGTGGTGCTCTTGTAACTCAAGGTGCTACAAATAGCACTTTTAAAGAATTTATGAAAATAGCAGAAGATAGAAACCTGTTATCTACATATCCAGGCTACGCAAATGTTTTAAATGAATTAAATATAATAAAAAGCTTAGACGAAAATATTCTTTCTATTTATGTAGGACCTCTTAAAGCAAATACTATCCTAGTTCAGGATGGTTGGGTTGGTATGGATGATTTTTCGCTTAAAGACCGTGGTTGGTTTAAACAAATGAAAGAAGAAAATAAACTTATTTATACAAATGCCTATGTTGATGCTATCACAGATAAAATGGTCGTTACTATTGCGACCCCGGTATATGATAATGGAGAGTTGTTAGGCGCTTTTGGTATTGATTTAGCAATAGATCAATTACCTCAAATAATTGATCAACATGGAATAAAGAATGAAGGATATGCCTTCTTAATTGACACTCAAGGTCTAGTTCTTTACCATCCTGATGACAGCAAAATATTAAAAGAAAATTTAACTGACCAAAATGGAGAGTTGGGTGAAATTGGTAGGCATATGATATTAGGTAATACAGGAATTGGTAGTTATAAGTATAATTCTAAAAGTCATATAACATCCTATTCTCCGCTAAAATCAAATAATTGGTCTTTAGGAGTTACTGTGGATGAAGATGTAGCCATGAAACAAGTAAATAGAACTACTAATCAAAGTATAATAATGGTATTAATTGGTATATTGATTATAGGTGTAGTTTTATATAATATAATAAAAAATTCTTTAAAACCAATTCCTAAATTACTTGAAACAATGCACCTAATATCATCTGGAAATTTGACTTCAAGAGTTAAATTAACATCTAATGACGAAATAGGTGAAATAGCAAATGCTTTAAATCAAATGCTCGATAATCAACAAAGTATAATCAAGGAAGTAGTAAATGACTCAAAATCTCTTATGCTCTCTACTGAAAATTTAGCTTCTGCAATGGACTTGTCTAATGCCAGTATTGATAATATTTCCACACAACTCAATGACATGTCCGGTAGATTTCAAAATAATGCTAGTATAGTAGAAGAGGCAACTGCCTCTATTAACGAGATTACAGACACATCTCAAGTTGTTTTTGAACAAGTAAAACAAGCTTCTCAATCTACTGAATCTGCTTTAAATTCTGTAGACTATGGAAAAAAAGAGATGTTTCAAATTGTTGATTCAATAGGAAAAGTTAAAGATTCTTCTAATCAAGTTTATAAGGTTATTGAAAAACTTAAAACTTCATCATTAGAAATAAGCGAAATAGTAAATATTATAACATCAATTTCAGAACAAACAAATTTACTTGCTCTAAACGCATCTATTGAAGCTGCAAGAGCTGGAGAACATGGTAGAGGATTTGCTGTCGTAGCAAATGAAGTTGGAAAATTGGCTGAAAACAGTAATCAATCCGCTCATAAAATTAGTTCTCTAATTGATGATATTCAAGTTGATATTAGTCAGGCAGATAAAATTATGTCTCAAGAAAATACTCTTGTTGAAGATAGTGTTTCAAAAGTTAATGATACAAACCAAGAATTCGGAAAAATATTTAATGAAATTAAAAATATGGCTGATAAAATATCTATTATAACTGAGTCTTCAAGAAAACAATTCGAAGTAACTGAGCAAATGCAACAGGCTATGAATGAATTATCTGAAACAACTCAGAATAATGCAATTTCAGTTGAAGAAGCAAGTAATGATATTGTTTCTCAAATAAAAAACTTTGAAAATATAGCCAAACAAATATCACAAGTTGAAGAAATTGCTAGCTCATTAGAATCAGAAGCTTCAAAATTCACAATATAGTTAAATAAAAAAATAACTCCATTTTAATTTTAAAATGGAGTTATTTTTTATTTTTACTAAAATAAAGTTTCTCTTAAAAACAAAAAATATTTAATTTCAATAAGAACATTATTTTAAGTTACTTTAATTTTCATTCTCTGATTTTTTTAATTCTTCAGTCAGCAAAGGTAGTACCTTAGCTACGTCTCCTACTATACCTAAGTCTGCAACTTCAAATATTGGAGCATCTGGGTTTTTATTAATTGCTATAATTAGCTCAGACTCTTCCATACCAGCAATGTGCTGAATAGCTCCTGATATTCCACAAGCAAAATATAAATCTGGTCTTACAGTTTTACCTGTTTGACCTACTTGTCTGTCCTTATCTAGCCATGCGTTATCAATAACAGCACGAGAGCCAGAAACCTCTCCTTTAAGTTCATCAGCCAGATCATATAAAGGATTCATATTTTCTTTTGAACCAATACCTCTTCCTGCTGATACTAAAACTTTAGCATCTTCAATATTTACTTTTTTATGATCTTCCTTAACTATTTCAAGCACTTCAACATTTAAAT
>CAZFTH010000091.1:0-6266 GCA_964521745.1 uncultured Peptostreptococcaceae bacterium | reverse complement strand
CAATTATGCAATTAGGATAGTTCACCCTAATCTTCCAGAAACTGAAGGGAGCTTTTTAAGTACGTCGACTATGGATACTAGAGGCAATAAGCCTTATCTTGAGGAATTAGATGGAATAAATAAAAATGGAGAATTATTTTTTTCATATTATTTTAAGAAATTAAATAGTGATGAAATTGCAGAGAAGCTCTCATATTCGAGGCTATATAAGGATTTTGACTGGGTAATTTCAACAGGTGTATATATTGATGAGGTTGATGCATACGTTGAAAATACTAATATTAAGAGCAAGTCCTTGGCAAGAGAAATAGTGCTTCAATTAATGCTAGTGATTCTAATTATAATGTCAGCAGGAATAGCTCTTGTTGTTCATACTGAAGGAATATACTCAAAAAAAATGAACAAAAGATTGAAAAATGAAGCCGACTACGATGCTCTTACAAATGCCTACAGCAGAAGAAGAGGGGTTGAAGAGCTAGCTAATGCCTATAGCTCGTTTGTCAAAGGTAGCCAGAATCCTACGCTTATGATGTTTGACCTAGATAGATTTAAGCTTATAAATGACAATTTTGGTCACGATATTGGAGATGTGGTTCTTAGAAGAACTGTAGAGGCTATAAATGAAATTATAAATGATACTGACATTATAATCAGGTGGGGTGGAGATGAATTTATTGGTGTATTCTATGGCTTAAAGAAAGAGGAAGCTATAGAAATTGCTCAAAGGATATTGGATAAAATAAATTCTATTGAGATTCCAGTGAAAACTAGCGAAATAGATGATATAGTAAAAATAGAAATGTCTATAGGTGTGACTTATTTTTCTAAGTCGGATAGACATCCATCTGATGCAGTAAAAAGAGCTGATGATGCCATGTATGAGTCAAAAGAAACAGGCAGAAATAAAGTGAGTTTTTTTGATGTGGAGGATTTAAATGAGTGATGAAAAGTATATAATGAGTTCGCTTAGCAATGCTTTAGATATATTGGATTTACTTAGCAAAAGAGATAATATAGGTGTTATGGATATTAGTAAAGCTCTAGGAATTAGTAAATCTAGTATATTTAAAATGCTATACACTCTTGAAGCTAAAGGCTTCGTAAGGAAAGATCATGATGCTAAATATAGCTTAGGGATGAAGTTTTTAGAATATGGATTTAATATTTTAAACAATCAAAGCATAGTTGAGGTTGTAAGACCTCATATAAAAGAAATAAGAGATAAGCATAATGAAACTACACATTTAGGAGTAATAGATGATGATTTGAATGTGTTTTTTATGATTAAAGAATCTAGTAATGCTTCTATACAAATGGCTTCACAAATAGGTAAAAAAATGCCTTACTATGCAACCGCTGTAGGAAAAGTATTGATTTCAGATAATCTTAGTGAAGAGTTAATTGAGAGAGTTAGAGGAAGTCAATTCATAGCATTTACTGAAAATACTATCACAGATTCAGAAAAATTTTTAGAGCATTTGAAAATGGTTAAGAAGGATGGATATGCATCTGATATGCAGGAGTATGAGATAGGGCTTACTTGTATTGCTATGGGTATAAAAAATTATACAGGGAAAACTGTTGCAGCTATTAGTATTTCAGGACCAACTGATAGAATGACGGAGAACAAGAAAACTCTTCTTAGCACTTTGAAAGCACAGACTGATAGTATTTCAAGAGATCTAGGATATATTTTAAAATAGCAATATGAAATTTTATAATTAATCGAATAAAAACCTTTGCAAGGCTTATAATATATGGCTTTGCAAAGGTTTTTTGTTTTGGATAGAAAAAGAACATATAAATGCAAGAGAAATAGTTCGTTATTGAGTGGAAGTGTTATTGTGGGAGACATGTGTTTGACTTATAAATTCAAATGCCTTATAATATAATCAATATTTAGAAACTGCGTTTCCTATAAAGAAACGTTTCCGAGGGGGAGGTAATTTTATGAAGGAGATTAGATTTCACGGACGCGGTGGTCAAGGCGTAGTAAAATCAGCTCAAATAATAGTTCAGACAGTAGTTGAATCTGGACTCTATGGTCAGTTCATTCCTTTTTTTGGAGTAGAGAGAAAAGGTTCTCCAGTGTTTGGATTTTTGCGCATTGATAATTCTGATATTAAAGTAAAGTGCCAGGTTTATAGTCCAGAGGTACTGATGATTTTTGACGATACCTTACTAAAGATGCCTCAGACCTTTGCTGGATTAGAAGAAAATGCAATTGTAATTATAAATACTACTAAAAATATTGAAGAGCTTAATTTACCGGATATAAAAATGAAAGTATATACAGTTGATGCCACTGGTATAGCACTTGAAACTATAGAAAAGGATATCCCAAATACAGCTATGCTAGGAGCTTTTGCAAAGGCTACAGAGCTAGTGAACTGGTATATTTTAAAAGACAAAATTAAGCTTGCATTTAACGAAGACAATGTTATGTCAGCTCAGCTTGCTTTTGAAAAGGTTAAGCTATCTAATTAGATGGATTAGTATAGGAGGGTTCTTATGTCTAGAAATTTTATAACTCCAATAGGAGATGAAGGTATATATACGCTTGACACTGGAAGCTGGAGAACTTTTAGACCAATTATGAATAAGGATAAATGTGTAGAGTGCGGAATATGTATGAGCTTTTGCCCAGTAGGGAGCATCACTGGAAATGAGCAAAAAATATATGCTATTGATTATAAATTTTGCAAGGGTTGTGGAATCTGTGCTTATGAATGTCCATCAAAAGCAATAGATATGGTAAAGGAAGGGGATTAATATGGATAACAAAAATAAGATTGTAGCTATAAGTGGTAATAAATCAGCTGCAATAGGAGCAGCACTTTCAAAACCTGATTTGATTGCAGCATATCCTATTACTCCTCAGTCTTCTGTAGTGGAGGCTCTGGCTGACATGATAGCAAACGGCAAGCTCGATTCAACCATGGTGCATGTGGAATCTGAGCATTCAGCTATGAGCGTAGTTCAAGGAGCTGCAGTTGCTGGAGGAAGAACATTTACAGCTACATCAGCTCAAGGTCTGGCACTTATGTTTGAACCCTATTTTAGAATGTCAACTTTAAGACTTCCAATGGTTATGGCTATAGCAACTAGAGAAATGACATCCCCAGAAACTGTATGGAGCGGACAGCAGGACGCTGTTACGGTAAGAGATGCTGGATGGATACAGGTTTTTGCTGAAAACAATCAAGAGATTTTAGATATGGTAATACAAGGATATAAGCTTGCCGAGCATAAAGCTGTATTGCTTCCAGTAAATGTCTGTTATGATGGTTTCTATTTATCTCACTTAACAGAACGAGTAGAAATTCCAAGTCAAGAATTAGCAGATGAATTTCTAGGAAGCTATAGCTGTAACCATGTAACTCTTGACCCTGATAAGCCAATGGCAGTAGATCCTCTAACTTCTTCTGAAATTTTGTGGAGATATAGAAAGAGCCATTTAGAAGCTATGCAAAATGCATTAGAAGTCATAGATGAAGTGGATATAGAGTTTGATAAAGTATTTGGAAGAAAATATGGAGGAGCTATAGACACCTACAAGATAGATGATGCCGAGCTTGTTATAGTTACTATGGGAGCTACAACTGGTACAGCAAGAGTGGCAGTAGATAAAGCAAGAGATATGGGCTATAAGATAGGATTATTAAAAGTAAGATTTTTAAGACCATTTCCTAGCCAAAGAATCAAAGAAGTGTTAAATGGTAAAAAAGCATATGCAGTAATTGACAAAAGTGTAAGTTTTGGCTGGAACACAGGAGTTTTATACAATGAAATTAAATCGGCAGTGTCTGATTTAGACCGAGCTATTACTAGTATGCCAGCAATTGGAGGACTAGGGGGAGCGGATATTTCTGTAGATATGTTACTGGACTGTATTAAGAAGTTGGAGAGGAAAGTAAAAATTATAATGGACAGTTAGCCACATATTGGTTTGAGTGATGATTAAGGAAGGAGAATCTCTATGAATTATATAGATTTGCTAAGAGAATCAGAAGATCTAGTAACACCTGGCATGTCGGCTTGCCAAGGATGTGCAGCAGAGATGTGCCTAAGAAGAGTGCTTCAAGTGGCTGGCAGAAATACTATTATGACTATACCACCTGGATGTATGGCTGGAGCTGGAGTAGTAGGCTGGAATTTTGACAATGGTCTCAAGGTTCCTGTTCATATACCACTTCTTGACAATACAGCATCATTTTTAAGTGGAGTAAGCAATATGTATCAGCGCAAAAATAGACAGGATGTAAATATAATTGCTTTTGCAGGTGATGGAGCAACTGCGGATTGCGGTTTTCAATCTTTATCTGGAGCGGCTGAAAGAGCTGAGAAGTTCTTATATATATGCTATGACAATGAAGGCTATATGAATACGGGGTTTCAAAGAAGCTCGACTTCATCAAAGGGATCAAAAACCTCTACTACACCAGTAGGTATAAAAGGAGGAGGTAAGTCTCAAAATCAAAAGTATATGCCACTGATTATGGCTATGCATAATGCGGAGTATGTGGCTACTGCTTCACCTTCTAATATGAAGGATTTAGTTGAAAAAGTTACTAAAGGAATAGAGGCAAGTAAAAGAGGCTTTGCATATATTCATATTTTTTCACCTTGTCCTACTGGGTGGGGACATGATACAAATCTAAGTATTGATATAGCTAAAAAAGCAGTTAAATCAAATTTCTTTCCACTTTTTGAAGTAGATAGAGGAAAGTGGAAGCTTCTAGATAATAAAAATCCTATTCCTGTTTCTGAGTGGATGGTAAAGCTAAAAAAATTTAGTCATTTATCTGATAATGACATAATAGCTATTCAAGATTTAGCAGACAAAAGGATGGAACTTTTAAGAAAGTTAAGTAGCTAGGAGGTATATTATGGAAAATAGAATTCTAGTTATGAATATGGGGTCTACCTCTACAAAGCTAGCAGTATATGAAGATGAGATTAATATATGGACTAAAAATATAGCTCACGACAAATCAGTATTTAAAAAATTTACTCATTATACTCTACAGTATGATTATAGAAAAGCAGTTGTACTTGAGTATTTGAAAAGTAAAAATGAGAATTTAGAAAACTTTACTGTCTTTGTAAGTAGAGGTGGAACAATAAAACCTGTATCTGGAGGAGTCTTTTATATATCTGAGCAAATGATTGAAGATGGTTTATCTGGAAAATATGGAGATCATCCATGTAATCTTAGTATGAAGCTTGCATTTGAACTTGCAGTCCAATATCGAGCAGTAGCTTTGACGGTGGATCCCCCAGTATGCGATGAGCTCTGCACAGAAGCTACGTATTCAGGACTTCCAGAAATTGAAAGGATGGCTGTTTTTCATGCACTTAATCAAAGGGCAATAGCGAGAAGGTATTGTGATGAGCATAATAAAAATTATACAAATCTAAATCTTATAGTAGCACATATAGGCGGAGGAATATCTGTAGGTGCTCATCAGAGAGGGAAAATTATAGATGTAAATAATGCACTAGCTGGAGATGGACCTTTTGGATTAGAACGTTCAGGGAGTCTTCCTGTAGGCGATTTAATCAAGCTATGTTATAGCGGGAAATACACAAAAGAAGAAATGCTCCACAGAGTAAATGGGAAAGGTGGAGTCTCAGCATATCTAGATGAATCAGATGGGAAAGTATTAGAGCATAAAATATTACTTGGCGATGAATATACCTTAGAGGTTGTGAGTGCTATGGCGTATCAGGTAGCTAAAGAAATAGGGGCTACGGCAAGTGTTTTAAATGGAGAGGTAGATGCCATTTTGTTAACTGGTGGTTTAGCTTACTGGGACAGATTCACAAATATGATAACGAAAAAAATAGGATTTATAGCTGATATTTATATTTATCCTGGTGAGGATGAAATGCTTTCTCTTGCAAATGGAGCGTATAGACATATAAATGGCATAGAACTTGCAAAAAACTATTAAATTTTTAGACTATTCTAAAATATTTTTTATACTTCTGATATAATAGTAATAACTACTCCTAGTAATAGTTTTGAGAGTGAATAATAAATGGGGAGGTCTGTTATGAAGAAGTATCCTACGCTTTTTGAAGCAGTAAAAGATGCCATTAATTTATGTGACAGCTGGAGATTTATGTATGCAGATGAAATCTACTATAAAGATAATTTTCCAGGTATAGCACAGGTGTACGATGAAGATAGCATGGCTGATGAGGATAGTTTTTATATAGTTGCTCCAAGTGGAGCTATAGGCTTTAGTGAAGATGAAGGA
>CAZFTH010000090.1:0-6342 GCA_964521745.1 uncultured Peptostreptococcaceae bacterium | reverse complement strand
AAAAAATTTTAGGGACGACGAAACCCTAAACCTTGATGAAATGATGAGAGCTATAAAAGCTCACGATAAAGCAGCTCAATCTGCTTGCCCTTCCCCTCAGGATTTTATTGATGCCTTTGGCGAAGCTAAGTCTGTATTTGTAGTAACTATGACAGCCGCTCTAAGTGGGACTTACAATTCTGCAATGAAAGCAAAAGAATTATTCCAAGAAGAAAATGAAACCAGCTTTGTACATATTTTTAACTCAAAAGGCTCGTCAGTGAAAGAAACTATGATAGCCGTTAAGCTAAAAGAGCTTATAGATATGAAGCTTACAGAAGCAGATATAGTAGAAAAAACTGAACATTATATCGAAAACATGAAATATATATTCCTGTAGATTATCAGAATAATTGACAAAGAGCAGGATAGTAAGTTTGGACCCGGGATATCGTGGGAAAGGTTGGTAATACTTGAGATAGAGCGGGACAGTGCGTGAATGCGTTGACATTTATTTTGAGAAGAATTTTTCTGTTGATAAAATGTGGATAGTTATAAAAATAAGAGCAGGTAAAAGTACTGGAAGCCTTGTAGCGTAAGGGATAAAGTACTTTTATTACTGCTCTTATTTGTATTATAGCAGGATTGTCAGTAAAATGGAACAGCTGGCGCGTGCTAACGCGGCGTTACTGAACGTTACTGGCGTTACAATTTTTTTGAGTTTTTTGAAGAAACAAGTAAAATGAACCGTTAGAACGCGTTACAATTTTTTTTGAAATAATTTTAAGGCGTTACTGAAACTCAAAATAAAGCGTGTTTTTTTCGAAAAGCAATTCTGCAAATTGAAAATTCTTATACTGCATTGCAGAATTGGCAGAATTCCAATATCTCTAAAGCAAAATTAAGTCTAAGTTTGTAGCATTTTCAATTCTGCAAATTTGAGATAGAATAATCTATCATAAAAACATAAAAAATTAAGCAGTTTCACTTTCTGCTTTTAACTCTTTTTCTTCTCCATTCATCGAGGGAGATGATACTTTTTTCCTTAAGCTTTTTTCATACTTCCAATTAATATGGTCATAAATATCTTCTTGCTCTCGCTGATCCAGCTCTCTTAATTTTAGAATCAAATCAAGCTCCTCATCATTTAGCCTGCCTGCTTCTCCAGTTAATCTCTTTATTTCATTATCAAATATTGGTTTCAATCCAGAGCGAACCTTATCAATTATGTCTTTTTCATCAGGACTTAAAATTAAAGAATCAGAAATATTAGATGAATCGTTATTAAAATCAAATGAGCCAGTAAGGAGCCATTCCATTGAAGTTTCTAAAGCTAAAGATAGTTTTAATACAGCTGACATATTTGGGAATGTTTTTCCTTCTACATAGCTGTTTATTGCCTGTCTAGGGATACCTGTTAGCTTGCATAGGTCAACATACCTTATATCTAGTTGCTTCATTCTTGCTTTGATTCTATCTCCTATAGTATCTTCGATATCAATGGCTATATCTTGTTGGGCAACAGATGTAAACGGGTTATTTTTTTTAGGTTCAAATTCTTTACCAGTTAATATCCATTCTATTGAAGTCTCTAACGCTTGAGACAGCTTATATATTGATAAAGTGTCAGGGATTCTGTTTCCATTCACATAGTTGCTTATTGCAGTCTTTGAAATTCCTGTCTCTCTAATGATATCTACTTGTTTCATGCCTAAAACTTTCATTCTCTCTATTATCCTCGTTCCTATACCTTTAAAATCCTCGTTCATGGCACAAAAACCTCCTTTTTATAAAAATCTTTTGAAAAAAGTATCACAAACGAGGAAAATATTATTGACACTTCCTCGTTTGTGGTCTAAGATATAAATAGATAGATAAATACATCAAATAAAGCTTACCACAATACGAAAAATTTCGCGATACCGATTAAATCTTATCGAACCAGCTCTTCTGTAGCTGGGGAAAATCTTAAGTAAGAAAAGTGTCTCCTATCTTTTAGGCACATGAAAACAGTGAAGGGAGGATTAGAATATGGACCATGTAATAAACAGTCTGGAGCCTTTTTATAATGTTAATCTCAAAATAGTTGTCAATGAGTTCGAAACTGGTAATTATGAGACCTTTTGCGATTGCCCTGGCTTTGGGGAATTAGAGGCGATTACGAACGCAATGAATATAATGCGTGAGTATGTAGGGCTGGAAGAGTTAGATATTAATGATGAATTGGAATTTGAATTGGAGACGGGGAGTATGTTATGCGAATAGCTAAGGAGGACAGTATGGGAAATAATACTGAAATTAAAAAGAGCCCTGCTATGAGGGCTTATGGATATCTAACTATGGATGAATTTTTTGGTAGCTTTGAAGCATCTTTAAAGACTGCTGAGATACAGAGAGATTCTTCTCCTCGCAACTATGCAGAAGCAATTCCCAAATTTTTTGAAGAAATTTCGAAAAAGACTCGCCCATAGATAATGATTCTGGAGTTAATAAAAAATTCTTATCAAGAACATCAATGCTGCTAAGTGCTACTACTATGCGCTCGAATATGAAGAATTTAATTTTAGTCGGTTGGTTCTTCAATATAGTGCGAAGCTGATGTTCATCAGTGCAAAGAGAAAATTTATCAAATAGCAAAGAAATTTCAGGCTCCATTTCTCTACGTGCGATGTCCACATCTTCATGATAAGGAAATTTTCCAGCATAATCTTGGATAGCTTTTATATCTGACTTAGTGTAAGCCTTTGCTAAAAGGAAGGAACATATATAATGCGCAGGAAAAACTTTCATAATGACTAGCCTCCTTTCTTGTACGACATTAAATATATTCTAACACTTCAGTAGGCGAAGTTAAATTGAAAGTTAAAGTGAAGGGCTGATGTAAGGATTTGCTGATGGTAGCAAAACGATTGATTAATGAAAGGAGGATGCTTGATGCAAAAGAGACAGTTAACGCCGTTTGGGATTATGGTAAAAAAGACTCTTATTGAAAAAGGTATGACTCAGGTAAGACTAGCTCAAGAGGTAGGAACGAGCAACAAGTATCTCAATCTTATTTTGTATGGAGATAGGTCTGGTGATAAGTATCTACCTATGATTGTTAAGATACTGGAGCTAGACCCAAAGCATCTAAAAAAAATAGCGTAAGGGAGGAATGAGTTTGAAGGATATTAAGGATTTTATTTTGGATTTGGATTGTTTGAAAAATGAGATGACAAGCAGTGTATCACATGATGATGGCAAAACCAATGTGATGATATTAGAAAGGAAAAGAAGAGAGCTAAATACAAAGCATGAGCAGATTCAAAAAGAAGTAAAAGCTGAGCTAGAAGATTTCTTCGGGTATTTGAATATGAAAAAAGCGAGTATGGAAGTGCTTGTAAATATGGATGCGTATTTAAAGGATGAGCTTATCAAGATTAATAAAGAGATAAGTAGCTTGGTTGCTAGTGGAGGACTTGAAAAAAATGCTTAATGAAGTGGTGATGATGGTGGATTCGGGCAAAGAAAAAGAGCGTACGCCCACCAAGCAAACCGCCCTTTTTCCTAGGAAAGAACCCGATGATATTATCATCCCCTCTACTATAGCAGATATACGGACACCCTGTAAATAGCAAAGGAGGGACAGGAATTGGCTGAAGCATTTGTCACACTTGAAGAGGCAGCTGTGCTTGAAGGAATAAGTTATAAAGGAATAGCTTCCAGAATTCAAAGGAAATCCAATGAGTTCATAACAAGGACAGAACCAAGAGACGGAGGAAAAGACAGGGTTTTGGTAGCTTTATCCTCCCTCTCTAAAAAAGCAAGGAGAACATATAAACAGAAAATGAGCGTAGATGGGAGGGACGTGGTGATTGATAAGCTTGCAGGAGATGAAGTGCCATGGTATCTAGACATAGATTTGAACTGGTATATTGAAAATTTTTCTAAGCAGTATTATGAAGCGGTTGAGCTTTCTAAACAAGTACAAAAATTCTTAAGCTACAATGATGGCGAAAGAACAGCGTATGCTGATGGGTTTGCAAGAGAGCTAGGCGTAAGTCAAAGAACTTTGTATAGATATTCTCAGAGTTATTTAGAAGCAGCTGCATGGGCGATGAAGCTTGAGAAGATGGAGTGCGGCAACTACGATTTTTTTAAGGTCCTTGCTCTATGCAGAAAACCCAAGGAGGCTCATACGTTCCCTTCGCTTAGCGAGGATGTCAGAACTTTTATTGCTGGAGTATGGTTTGATAAAAATTTTGCGGCTAATGCTGGAACTATAGAGATGCTTTATTCAAAGCTGGAAGAGATTGCAAATGATAGAGGGTGGGATTATCCATCATATCAAACTGTAGCTAGATATATTAATTATTTGATGCAGGAGAAACGTCTTAAAAATGCACATTTTTTAGCAGCTAATGGAGTAAGAGAGTATAAGAATAAGGTTATGGTCAAGGGTTCAAGAAATACAAAAGCTCTTGATGTGCTAGAAATGGTCCAAGGTGATGAGCATACGTTTGATTGCTGGGTGGCATATAAGAATCCTAATGGTAAGGTCACAGCGATTAAACCAAAGCTTGTAGCTTGGATTGATACGAGGTCAAGGGTAATCATGGGAGATGTGATTTGCAAGAATCCTAATTCTCAGATACTAAAGCAGTCGCTTCTAAAGGTGGTGTATGGTTCGCCTGGTGGAGTTCCTAAGTACCTTCTTATAGATAACGGTAGAGACTATCAATCTAAGGAGCTAAAGGGAAGTACTAAGAATGAACGAAGGCAAAAGAAGAAGCCTGATTTATTTTTCGATGAGGAATGCAAGGGCTTTTATAGAAGCATCGGCATTTTGGACGAGACTAATAGTTTGCCATATCAACCATGGAGTAAAGCACAAGTAGAAAGGTTTTTTGGCATCGTATGCTCTAAGTTTACTAAGTGGTTGGATTCATACACTGGAACACTGACTGGTTCTCTCACCTCAGGGAAAAAGAAAAAGGATATTGATAAGATGCTTGAAGATGGTGAGCTTTTAACCATGGAGCAATTTTATGAACGATGGTCTATATGGCTGAAAGAGTATCACAATTCAGTACACAGTGGGCTTAAGACTCAAAAGGAAAAGTATACAAAACCACTAGAGCTATTTATGAATGCTGAAAATAAATATTATAAACCAGCTCCTCCTAGAATGTACGCATCAATGCTTATGATGAAGGCTGAGAGCGTAAGAGTTTATAACCTTGGGATTAAGAGACTTGGATTTGAATATAGAAGCGACGACCTTGCTAGGTATCACGAAGAAAAGGTAGATATTAAATATGATCCTGAAGATTTGACAAAGCTATATGTTTACACTAAGGAAGGTAAATTTATATGCGAGGCATTATCTCAAGAGCTTCTTATGATTGCTCCTAGAGTAAGCCAGAAGGCACTTGAAGAACATCTGAAGATGCAAAAAAGACAGCTTAAGAATGATAGAGATGACCTTAATGAAATCAAAGAAGAGTTTGAAAAGCTCATATATCAATATGATAGCTTTAAGGGCGAAGTTGTTGGAGGAATTGAGCTGACTGTTAAGGCAAGCAATTCTAAGGCAATAGATAATGTCGTTGCATTTCCTAGAGATAATCAATACAGCAGCACTATGAAGGATAAGAAGAATAAGAAAAGTCAAGATGATGCTGACGAGTTTTTTAATAAGAAGGCTCAAGATGCTTTATCTAAGCTTAGAACTTTAGGTTAAATAACATATAAAGTGAGGGATAGGATATGGAAGCAGTAGCGGCTATCTACACAGGCGAAGTAAAGGGATTAGCCCAAAAGGTAGATGAGTTTTTACGTAGCAATAAAATGACTAAAGCGGATTTAGCTAATCAAGTAAACTACTCAAGAACAGCTATTTCTAGGTATCTAGCAGGTAAGTACGACAGTGATGCTACTGAGCTTGAAGAAAGACTTGAAATATTTTTAAAAAGCAACTCGATGCAAGATGACGAGATGCAGATAGGCCATAAAGATGTAAGCGTTAAGATGACAAGACGAAAAGGTTTTTTTGAAACAAAAGATTCTTCAAATGTTATTGGTGTGTGCAGCTCATGTCAGGAGGATATGGGGCTTGGAATAGTAGTTGGTAAGTCTGGATATGGTAAAACCTACGCTCTTAAATACTATGCTAAGATGCCTAGAGTTGCATATATAGAGTGTGACGATACTATGTCAAGCCGTGACTTAGTAGAAGCTATTGAAAGGGCTCTAGGAATTCCTCAAAACTACGGAACTATATGGAAAAGAGTTAACGGAATTAGAGAGTTTTTTAATGTGAATCATGGTTATCTCCTCATTATTGATGAGGCTGACAAGCTAATTAGTAAGTACACTCAGAAG
>CAZFTH010000089.1:0-6351 GCA_964521745.1 uncultured Peptostreptococcaceae bacterium | reverse complement strand
ATATTGTCGGCCTTGTGCATCTTATGCGACCACGCTACGATTGGAGCCTCTTAATTTTATATTTATTTTAGTGTTATGTATGATATAAGTAATTTTAATGTGTTTTCAAATGCGAAGTAATGAGTTCTTTCCATTCCATGAGATGCATGTACTCCTGGTCCAATTAAAGCACCTTTTATGTTGTAACCTGCAGTAAGAGCTGCTCTTACATCTGAACTATAGAAAGGATAAATATCCACAGCATATGAAAGCTTATTTTCTTTTGCTAGATTAATCAAAGTAGTTGTCATATTGTAATCATATGGTCCTGCAGAGTCTTTTGCGCAAATAGATACATCGTACTCTGTACAGCTTAAGTCCTCACCTATGCATCCCATATCAACTGCTATAAGCTCTGTTATATCTTCAGGGATATTCGATGAGCCATGTCCTACTTCTTCGTAAACTGAAAAAACAATTCTTAAATCGTATTCAGGTGTTATATTGTTATCCTTAAGATATTTCATAAGTCCAAACAGGCAAGCAACGCTTCCTTTATCATCTATAAATCTAGACTTGATAAAACCACTAGGCGTAATAGTAGTTTTAGGCTCAATAAATATAAAATCTCCTGGCATTATGCCTAGATTTTCTACATCTTCCTTTGACTTTACACATTCATCTATACGAATAGTCATATTTTCAGGGTCTCTAGGCTTGCTACTTGCATCCTTGAACACATGAACTGCTGGGCTAGTGCTTAAAAATGTTCCTGTGTAAAGCTTTCCATCTCTAGTTTTTATTTGGCAGTATTCACCATCTAGTGTCGGTACTATAGGTCCTCCAACTAAAGTAAATTTAAGCTGACCATCTGATGTTATGGATCTTACCATAGCTCCTAATGTATCTACATGAGAAGAAAGCCCTATTACCCTGTCCTTTGATTTCCCTGCTATACTTATAAATCCACAGCCTTTTTGATTTACTGTCATTTCGTATCCTAACTCAGTTACCCAAGCTTTCATTTCTTCAATTATTTCGTGACAAAATCCACTTGGACTATGAAACTCCATTAAATTCTTTGCTGTATTTAGAACATATTCTTTGTCGATATTATGAAAGTTCATATTTCCTCCTTAGTATATGTTTTTTCCCATTGTAATAATTGTAACAAATAATAATATACATAGAAAGAAATATTATAAATAAAAATAAATTTTTATAAACCATCAAGAATTGCTTTTATACTGTCTAAAACATAATCTACTTCTTTGTAAGTATTGTAATGCCCTAAGCTAAACCTCACTGTACCTTGAGGAAAGGTGTTATAAAACTTGTGGGCACTAGGACTGCAGTGAAGCCCACATCTATTTTGAATTTTGTATTTTGATTGAAGTTCATGAGACACTACTGCATTATCTATGTTTTTAAAATCCAAAGATAGTATAGCCGTTTTATTATCTTTATCATTCAGCCCTATAATTTCAAATCCATTAAGTTTTGATTTTAAATCGAGCAATCCCAATTCAAAGTATTTAAGTAACTCTCTTTCTTTTTTGCAAATAGCTTCAATTCCTTGTTCTTCAATATATTTCAAGCTTGCATTTAGTCCATATATCCCTGGCAAATTCTGGGTCCCAGCTTCATATTTATCTGGCATATCAAAAGGCTGTATTTCTAAGTTGGATTTGCTCCCCGTTCCGCCTTCAATAAAAGTACCTACTTTTTCAATCAAGTTCTCACTAATGATAAACCCACCCATTCCTTGAGGTCCTAGTAATCCCTTGTGCCCTGTAAAGCATACGCAGTCTATATGCATTGCTTTCATATCTATAGGAATTACACCTGCTGTTTGAGCTGAATCTACAATAAAAGGCACATCAAACTCCTTGCATAGTTTTCCAATTTGCTTTATAGGTAATATGTCACCAGACACATTACTGCTGTGACTTGCTATTACTGCTTTTACGCCATTTTCAAGCTGGTTGATTAAATAATCTTCGTCAAGCTTACATTTATCATCTAGCTTTAGCTTTATTATATCTGCTCCTACTTTATTTAATGGCCTCATTACAGCATTGTGTTCAAACGGTGAAACAATAACCTTATCATTTTCTTTTATCAATCCTTTTATGATAATATTCAAGCTCTCTGTTATATTTTTTGTAAAGCAAACATTCTCTGCTAAATCAAAGTTGAAAAGAGTAGTTAGCATTTCTCTAGTTTCATAAACTATATCCTCAGCGCTAATAGCATCTTCATAAACTCCTCTTGAAATATTACATCCAATATTCTTCATATAATCAACCATAGAATCTATCATTTGCTGAGGCTTAGGATATGTAGTAGCTGCATTGTCAAAATATACTCTCATATTAATTCCTCCTTATTATCATGTATATAATTAACTTTATCATGTATACAAGCTTATAATTATAAATTTACTTTATAATAAGTATTGAAAAATTCTATTTGGCATATGACAATAATCATAGCTTTTCTTTGTTATAATTTAGTTGAATAAACTAAATAGAAAGGAAGATGATTATGAAAAACAAAATTGGTATCATTATCGCAGGAGCAATTATAGGCATTTTGTCAGTAGCTTCTGTAAAATTAGGCAATCCTCTTAATATGGGACTTTGCATCGCTTGTTTTATAAGAGATATCGCAGGCGGATTAGGGCTTCATAGAGCTGAAGTAGTTCAATATATACGCCCTGAAGTTATAGGAATTATTTTAGGTGCTTTTATTATGTCAAAAGCTAGTAAGGAGTTTAATCCTAAAAATGGTTCTTCTCCTTTTACTAGATTTATTTTAGGCTTTATAGTTATGATAGGAGCCTTGATGTTTTTAGGCTGTCCTCTTAGAATGATTCTTAGACTAGGCGGAGGAGACTTAAATGCATTATTTGGAATTTTGGGCTTTACAGCTGGTATTTATGCTGGAGTTAAAATTTTAGATAAAGGTTTTAGTCTTGGTCGTACATATAAAGCTTCTCCTTTAGAAGCTAGTTCAATTTCAATACTTTCATTAGTATTACTTGGAATTTTAGTATTTATTCCTACACTACTTATATTTAGTGAATCTGGCCCTGGATCAATGAGAGCTCCTTGGGTATTTGCTCTTATAGTAGGTCTAGCATCTGGTATAGCTGCTCAAAAAACAAGACTGTGTATGGTTGGTGGAATTAGAGATATGATTATGTTTAAAGACAGCTATCTTTTAACTGGATTTTTATCAATTTTTATCTTTACGCTATTAGGAACACTAATAACTGGTCAATTTAAGCTAGGATTTATAGAGCAACCTGTCGCTCATAGCGATGCACTGTGGAATTTTTTAGGGATGGCTCTTGCTGGATGGGGTAGCGTTCTGCTTGGTGGATGTCCACTTCGTCAATTAATATTAGCAGGAGAAGGCAATGTGGATTCAGCGGTAACTATTATGGGAATGCTTGTCGGTGCAGCTTTCGCTCATAACTTTAAGCTTGCTTCTGCTCCTACTGGCCCATCACTAAATGGACAAGTTGCAGTTATTCTTGGATTTATAGTTTTAGGATGTATTTCATATTTTTATATAGAAAAGGAAATAAAATTTAAAGAAGTTGAATTAAAGGAAGGTGCTTAATATGATAGAAGTCGATGCTAGAGGTCTTTCATGTCCACAGCCTGTTTTGCTTGCAAAGAAAGCTATGGAAAAATCAAATACTAGCTTTTCTGTAATAGTTGATAATGAAACAGCAAAACAAAATGTAACAAGATTTATGGATTCAAATGGCTATAAAATAGAAATAAATACCAGCGGAGAAGATTATGTCCTTAGAGCAAACAAATAAGTATATTGTTTTATTTTTTACTCACTCAGGTGCTGTAAAATACAGACGATTTCTAAACAAAAACAATATTGATAACGAAATGATGCCAGTTCCTAGAAAGCTAAGCTCCAGCTGTGGTGTATGCATTTCATTTTTCTATGATAATATATCAAGTATAATTACTACAGATATAGAAAAAGTATTTAAGGAACTAGATGACTCAAAATTTGAGGAAATTTATACTACAAACTAGTATAAATCAAAACTAATTCATAGCGACTAAGCTACTAAATCAATTTCAAAATTACTAATCAAAAAGAGCAGTATTTATAAATAATCCTTATAATAAGGACTTTATAGAATCTGCTCTTTAATTATTAAATAAATTTAGCTTTTATATAGGATTACGTTAAGCCATTTTTCGTTTTCTCTACCTGCTCTTTTGTCTGATGTAATCCAGATTTCTTCAATTTTAAAAGGTGTTTTGGTATCTATTATATCCTTTACTAAGCTTTGAGTATAAGAAGTAAACACTCTTCCATCCTCTACTCTTTCTGAATCACCATACTTAAGTGATATATACACATAGCCCTCTGGCTTAAGTGCTTCATAAAATTTTAGCAAGACCTTTACAAAGGCTTTTCTAGTTAAATGTATAAGAGATGAACAGGCCCAAATGGCGTTAAAATCTTCATTGTAATTTAGCTCTGTGAATTTCATATTTATAACTGATTTTCCTATAAAGCTACTTGCTCTTTGGGTCAGTTTTTTACATCCATCAAAGCTAGTTACATCATAACCTTTTTCTAGGAAATGTTTGCTATCTCTTCCAGCACCACATCCTGCATCTAATATATTATCTCCAGCTTTAAGATATACTTCAAATCTTTCATATACATCAGACATATCTATAAACAGGGTTTCGTCTGCATATGCATCTCCATTTTTTTCATAAAAAGTAATAGCTGCTTTTTCTTCCTTCCATGATCTATATGCATCAATATCTGCGGAAATTTGCTTAAATAAAAATCCAAAAATAACTACATCATCTACAAATCCACCTGGAATTAAATCTGGCAAAATATCAATTGGCGTTATAAAATATATAAGGCCTACAACTAATATCATAAGCGAGCCCATAGGAATCTGCTTGTATTCTCCAGAAATCCAGTCTTTTAATAGCGAAAATACTATTTGAAGCTTGCTCCAAATTTCATCTATAGGTCCTATTCTATTTGCCTTAGCCTTATTCATAGCTTCTTCAAGTAGCTTTGATACCTTATTTTTATCTTTCAAAATTTCCATAGCTTTAGTCTCATTTTTTTTATAGAAAAGCGATTTAAATTTAGTTATGATAGTCTCTACCATATTATTACTTATTCTCAATTCATCTCATCTCCATTTTTAATTAATTAATCTTATACAAAAACTCTCTCATATTCTGATATAATAATTATTATACTACAAATAAGTAGTTGATTATTGAATTTTTTATATTAAAAATATAATAATTGGAGGTATTTATTATGTATGCAGCATTCGAGGGACATAGTCCTGTAATTGATAATAAATGTTTTGTAGCTGATGGCTGTCAGGTCATTGGAAATGTAGAAATGTTAGAATACAGTAGCATTTGGTTTAACTCTGTAGCTAGAGCCGATGTAAATAAAATTTTGATTGGCAGATATTCTAATGTTCAAGATGGAAGTGTACTTCACTGTGATGATGACTATCCACTAATTATTGGCGATTATGTGACTGTAGGCCATAAAGCTATTCTTCACGGCTGTACTATAGAAGACCATGTTCTAGTAGGTATGGGAGCTACTATACTAAACGGAGCGGTAATAGGAAGAGGAAGTATTATAGGCGCTGGAGCAGTAGTTAAGGAAAATATGGTAGTGCCACCATTTTCTATGCTTGCAGGTGTCCCTGCAAAAATTTTAAAACAGCTTCCTGAAGACACTACTGCGCTTCATAATCATGCTGTAAAATATAAAACTCTATGGGCTAAAAGATATGCAATTTTGCCTGAAGATGATGGTGAAAGCTTCGAGGATTAATATATTGTAACTATAACGTATGAATAAGATATTTATAATTATCCTTTTTCAAACTATATGTAATTTAATAGCCATAATTCATACAAAAAAAGGTAGTACATATGCACTACCTTTTTTGTATTCAACTGCAATCCGCTATGTTCTAATGTCCACATCCATCGCCTTCATGCATATGGTCATGACATACACTTCCTGTTGATTTTAGTTCACCGCTTAAATATGAATTTATAGTATTTTCAAGTTCTCCCTGAGCTCCTATTATTACTTCAATGTTTTTTTCATTGAATATCTCAATAGCTCCTCCTCCCATTCCACCAGAAATTATTACATTAACTCCTTGTTCATGTAAAAATACTGGAAGGAATCCTGGTCTATGCCCTGGGTTTTTAACTTTTTCAGAGCTTACTACTTCTTTGCCATCCACTTCATAAATATGAAAGTGCTCACAATGTCCAAAATGTTGTGTTACCATACCTCTGTCACTTGCAATTG
>CAZFTH010000088.1:0-6437 GCA_964521745.1 uncultured Peptostreptococcaceae bacterium | reverse complement strand
AGTAGTATCGCACGACAGACACTTCCTTAACAACGTATGTACTCATATGGCTGATGTGGACTTTGGAAAAATCAAGCTTTATGTAGGAAACTACGATTTCTGGTATGAGTCTAGTCAGCTAGCTCTTTCACTTATGAAGGACCAAAACAAGAAAAAAGAAGAAAAAATCAAGCAGCTTCAAGACTTTATCGCGCGCTTTAGTGCCAATGCCTCAAAGTCAAAGCAAGCTACATCAAGAAAGAAAATGCTTGATAAAATAAACATCGAAGATATCCAGCCTTCAACTAGAAGATACCCATACGTAGGCTTTACTATGGAAAGAGAAGTAGGAAATGACATCTTAATGGTAGAAAACCTATCAAAGAGTATAGATGGAGTAAAAATCCTAGACAATGTATCTTTTACAGTTAGAAAAGGCGATAAAATAGCATTTTTAGGCGAGAGTGAAATAATGGTAACGACTCTATTTCAAATCCTTGCTGGTGAGCTAGAGCCAGACAGCGGAACAGTAAAGTGGGGCGTAACTATTACAAAATCATACTTCCCTAAGGATAATGCAAAATATTTTGATGGCATCAAAATAAACTTAGTTGACTGGTTAAGACAATACTCTGTAGAAAAAGCAGAAACTTATATCAGAGGCTTCTTAGGTAGAATGCTGTTTTCTGGAGAGGAAGCTCTAAAAGAAGTAAATGTACTTTCTGGAGGAGAAAAAGTTCGTTGCATGCTGTCTCGTATGATGCTAAGCAGTGCCAATGTACTAATCCTAGATCAGCCTACAAACCACTTAGACCTTGAATCTATCACAGCTGTAAACAACGGCCTAAAGGATTTTAAGAGCAACGTATTGTTTGCTTCTCATGACCACGAGTTCATCCAAACAATAGCAAACAGAATCATATACTTGACTGAAACTGGAGCTAAGGACTACATGATGACTTACGACGAGTACTTAGACCAGATATAACTAAGTTAACTAAAAAAATCAGAAGTAAAACCTAAAACACAATAAAATATACAGTTTTCTAAGTATAAAAAAAGGATTGCCATAAAGAACCGTGTTCTTTTATCTCGCAATCCTTTTTTATATTTACAGACCTCTTAAATACTCGGGTTTAAAATCGTCTTCCTTTAGGGCAGTATCTATTTCATTTAGCAGTCTTTGTTTATCTGCGCCTAGTGTCCCTGCAAGAGCTACGTAATTAGATGCGTGGTTAGATCTGAATATGCAGTTTTCTAGATTAGTATTTTGGATAAATAATCTAAGCTCTAAAAGAACTGCTCTAGGCTCAAGAAGTAAAAATTTTCCACTTTGATAATCTTCATAGAGCTTTGTACCTTCCTCTAGCATAAGAGTAAGAAAGGATGCATATTCTGGCTGCATTTCATTTACTAGCTTCGCACATCCTATTGCATGAGCAGCAGAGCCTCTAGGCCCTCCTAGTCCTGATATCATAGTGACAGAAAGAATAAGCCCAGCTTCTTTAGCTTTCTTTCCAGCTTCTAGCATGTCCGCGCTGGCTACTCCTTTATCTATCTTTTGCAAGATAGTATCATCTCCTGACTCTATCCCCATGTATAGCATTAGCAGTCCTTTTTCTTTTAATAGAGCTAGGTCTTCACTACTCTTTCTCATTATGTCCTGCGGAGTCGCATATGCACTTATCCTCTCGCACTCAGGGAAAAGCTCATTTATTTTGTCCAAAATAGCAATAAGCTTATCAGTAGGAAGTACCAGAGCATCTCCATCTGCCAAAAACACTCTTTTTACTTTAGGATAAATTGCTCTAGCAGACTTTAAATCCTCAAATACTTCTTCTAGCTCTCTTATTCTAAACTGCTTGTCTTTATACATACTGCAAAATGTACATCTATTGTGAGCACATCCTATAGTCACCTGTACGATTAAACTTCTCGCCTCGCTAGGTGGTCTATATACTGTTCCTTCATATCTCATTTATTATCTCCTTGCTATTTATTGATAAATTTTACTGCTGTTCCATAGGCTATGACCTCTGCAGCTCCAAGATTATAGGTATTATTCTTTTCAAACTATTCATCTCCTTTAATACCCATTTCTCTCATAGCTACATCACAAATCTTCTCTGTTCTGAGCTTATCCTCAGAAGACATTGATAGTTTGTTTTCTAGTGCATTTTTAAAATCAATAATTGTATTTTTCTTAAAAACTGGACTTTCCTTGATTTTATTACTATACATATTGCTATCTGAATCAGTGATTACATTATTTATACATTCATCTATCTTATATTTAGTAGCATAGCCAAAAGATATAGAAAGTGATATTCCATCAACTTTTTTATCTTCTAAGCCATTTCTTATCCTCTCTATCAAATTACCAGTAGCCTCAGCTCCTGTTTGGGGAAGAACTATTCCAAACTCATCTCCTCCTATTCTAGAGAAAATATCATTTGTTCTGAGCTCTTTTTTTATGCTGCTCGCAGCTAACTTTATAAGTTTATCTCCAGTTGCGTGACCTTTTAAATCATTGGCAAGCTTAAGTCCATTTATATCAGCATAAATAATAGTAAGTGGAAGATATTCTTTCTTATCTAATTCGATTATCTTCTCATCAAAATACCTTCTATTATTAATACCAGTGAGTGGGTCATGATAACTCATATACTCTATTTTTTCTTGCTTTCTTTTTTTAACCGTGTAATCTCTAAATACAATAACCATACCTGTGATTTTGGATTTTGAATTCTTAATAGGAGAAATACTGTACTCAATAGGAGTCTGCGCCCCACTTTGAGTTCTAAGTATCGCATAACTCTCTTTACTGTAGTATATATCGTCTTTTAGAGATTTTGGAAGCCCTAGAGCCAACTTACAATTATCCATATCACTATAAATTTCAAATATTTCCTCTATCTTTCTTCCTAAAATCCTATCTTCCAGCCTGTTTATATGGGCTTTTGCTACAGGATTTACAAATTCTATTATTCCTTTTCTATCTGTTGCAATTACACCATCAGCTACTGAGAATAATATAGTTTTTAATTTTTCTTCCTTATCTTTAACAGCCATACTAGCTAATTTTTCTATATTTTGAGCTATCTCAAGTATCTCATGGTTTGAGTGATAGTAATTAAGCCTATCTTGTTTTTCCCCATTTGAAATATTTTTTATCCTATCGCCAAGAACTATAAGAGGTCTAGCCAGCCTAGTATTTAAAATTTTACTTTGAAATGCTCCTAAAAAAAGAGCAATAAGTATACTTATAATAGCAAGTATAGCCATAGTCTGATATAAGGGCACTAACAGCTCATGTTTATTTACTATTGTAATCAAAAACCACTCACTATCTCCTAGTGAACTATAAAATGCCCATGAAGCTTCTTTTTCTTGATTAAAATCTATTTCTCCACTCAAAGAAAAATCTTCATTAGCAAAATGAGAAAAGGTTTTTTGAATCATATTTGGGTCAGGATGAACTAAAATCTTTCCACTTCTATCTACTATAAAGCTATATTGACTTTCATATAAATTCTTTTCATTAATCGCACTACTCATATTCTCTACAGACCTATCAATAGAGAGCACTCCGACAAACTCTCCATTCATACCGTATAGGGGCGTGCTAGAAGAAATAAGCCACTGCCTAGTGCTTGCATCTTGATATGCTCTTCCCAAAACCACTTTATTATCTTTTATTTCCGTAGCATATTTATACCAAGGTCTCTCCCTAGGGTCAAAATCTTCTGGTAAAATCCAGTTATCTATAATTATTCTAGCATTTTCATAACCAGAATAAATATACGTTATATTATTATCTGCATTATAATAATCCCTGTATAGCAGAACTACCTTTGAAACCAAAGCTTCATCATCACTAAATCCAGCACTTCTTACATCTGAGTTATTTGAAAGCATTTGAAGTGTATTTGATATTGCTTGGCTTTGATTCTTGGAAATCATAGCCATATGGTAGTTTGCATCATGAATAGCTTGCTTTAGATGATTAACTTGCATCAAATAAATACTAACACAAAGTATGCTACCAAAAACTAGTAAGGTAACCAAAGAAAAAGTAACCCCGAGATAAAAAACTTCTTGCCTTATTGAAAGCTTTCTTTTACCTAAATTCTTAATCATTGGGTTTTCCTCCCATTGATAAACTTTATAACTAAACTTAAGGTAATTTCTTTAACAGATTTTCTAATACCGAAGCCTTCTGAGGCTTGCTGATATAATATCCCTGGATTTTATCACAGCCCATGACATTTAGCTTATCCATATGCTCTAGTGTCTCTACTCCTTCTGCAGTAATTTTAACTTCCATTGCCTTTGCCATATTTATTATTGTTTCTATAATCGTCATTGCATTGCTATCTTCTAGCATATCGTTTACAAAGCTCTTGTCAATTTTTAATGTATCTATAGGGAACTTAGTAAAGTAAGAAAGAGAAGAATAGCCCATTCCAAAATCATCTATAGAAATTTTAACACCTAATTCTTTTAATATCATCATAGTATCAAGCTTTTCTTTCACATTTTCCATAGCTGTAGTTTCTGTAATTTCCAGCTCTAAATACTCAGGAGCTAAACTAGAAAACTCCAACGCAGACTTTACCTTATCAACAAAATCTGGTTTTTCTAATTGATAGACAGAAATATTAACAGATATGGAGGTCATTCCTAGACCTTGATCTTGCCATACCTTATTTTGTCTACAAGCCTCTTTTAAAATCCAAAAACCTATATCTTCTATATACCCTCTTTTCTCTGCAAAATCTATAACTACAGGAATAGGAAGTTTGCCATACTTATCATTATCCCATCTAAGAAGGGCTTCATTTGACACAATAGCACTTGTCTTTATATCAACTATAGGCTGATAAACAAGATAAAACTCTTCCTTTTCAAGAGCCTTGGAAATAGCATCATCTAGTTCTTCTTCTTCCTTAATCATTCTACTTATTTCCTCATTATAAAACTCATATCCATTTCCGCCTAAATTCTTCACTTTTAACTTTGCCATAGTAGCTTCATGAATAACTTCATCATAGCTCTCTTTTTCCATAGACATTATACTAGTTCCTATACTTGTTTTAAGTCTAAATCTGTGCTGATTCAGATCTATAGGAAGACCACATAACTGCCAAAGCTTATTTATTCTATCCTCTAAACTCCCATAATTTTCTTCCCACAGAAACACTATAATCTCATCTCCAAAATACCTTGCCACCATTTCAGAAGGCATCTTAAAATTTAATATTCTTTTGGAAAGAGTCTGAAGAACTTTATTCCCTGTCTGATATCCACTTATACTATTTATGCGCTTAAAATCATCTATAGAAATTATGGAAATTGATGCTACTCCATACTCGCTGCTTAATCCTTTCATCTTGTGAGGAAGCTCTAAAATAAAACTATTAAAATTATACAGTTCAGTAACTGGATCTTTATAAGTTAGAGTTTTAATATGAGAAAGCATAGTATTAAAACTTTTTCCAGCCTCTCCTAATTCATTATTTATATTTTCATCGGCTTTTACACTTAAATCTCCATTTGCAGCTCTTTCAAAAACCTTCTTTAAATTTTCTATAGGCTTAGATAGAGTTCTTGCATATAGATAAAGAATAAAAGCAACTATAAGCAGATACACAAGAGTCATATTCTTAAAAAAGCTCATTATAGAATTAATTTCACTAAAGGCTTCTTCGTATGGTATGGATACGATAAATGTCCAGCCCGGCGAGCCTTTTATATTTGAAAATGAAGCCATAAATTTATGTCCCTCTGGACAAGTGTAAATCATCGTTCCCTTTTCGTCCTGTATGATTTTATCTATATTCTCTTGATTTGGAATTAAATGAGTTGCTTTAGTATGTATGCTAATATCCCTAGAAGGGTGAGCAACTATATTTCCATTGTCATCTAAAATCCACGAAAATCCGCTTTTCCCTACGTCTATACCACCTACTACTTCATCCAAAAAAGCTGTAGAAAAAACTGCATTAATAAGACCTATTCTTACACCATCTCTTTTTACTACATGAGATACTGTTATGATAGGAATATTTTCCTCTGCATACGGACTGATAAAAGGATCAGAAATCCAGTAATCCTTATCTCCCAAAATAATTTCCTTAAACTGCTCCTGCTCAGAAATATCTAGCTCTACACCTTTGGTGTTCATCCCTTTTCCTTCTATATCAGAAAAGCTCATGTTTCTATATTTGTCCCCAAGATTTAAGCTTGTAAGAAAGTCCATCATTTCATCTTGCTTCATATCTTGCACTACATTTGACTGGCTTAGCATCTTAACTTGCTCGAGAGCTCCAGTAAGCTCCTTGCTTATTTGATCTGAGCGCGCAGTAGCTATCTCCAGATACTGAGCCTCAACATAAGGGTTCAGTTTCTCAAGCTGTTTTGTGCTAAAATAAGCTAGACTTGAAAAAATCAAGACT
>CAZFTH010000087.1:0-6443 GCA_964521745.1 uncultured Peptostreptococcaceae bacterium | reverse complement strand
GTTGTTGTTAGAAATGCTACTTATCAAGAGGACTTTACTCCACTTGACCCTAATTGTAATTGTTATACTTGCAAGAACTATTCTAGAGCGTATATTAGACATCTTGTTAAGGCAAATGAAATTTTAGCTTCTAGATTAATTACTAACCATAATCTACATTTTCTTTTGAATCTAATGCACGAAGTTCGTACAGCAATAAAAGAAGATAGGCTATTAGATTTTAAAAAAGATTTTTATTCTAAGTATGGTTTATAATTTTTTTATTAATAAAAAAGTGGATGAATTATTAAAAATAAGATATTATATTACTTGGAAAATATTCTCCTATTAGGAGGTGAAATGCAAATGAATGTCCAACAATTAAGTAGTTTATTTATTCCTATTATTTTTTTAATCATTTTTTATTTTTTGCTTATTAGACCTCAACAAAAAAGAGACAAAGCTATAAAAGAAATGAGAAACTCTTTAAAAACAGGTGATAATGTAGTAACAATTGGAGGCGTGGTTGGAAAAATAGTAAAAATCTTTGAAGATGAAGTCACAATAGAAATCGGATCAGACAAAACTAAGATAACTCTTGAAAAATGGGGTATAGCAAGAGTAAAACAGTAATTTTGTAGTCTTCCACTTCTAATAGACTAGTGGAAGATTTTTTTTGTAATAGAAAAGTGAATGTGATTATTCTTTTATCTTTTTAACCCTTAAATATAAAACTAGTAAATAATAATAAGTAAGGAGGAGATTAAATGAAATTCAAAAACTTAAGCATTTTTATTTTAATATTGCTATTGATATCTGTTTTTGGAATTACAGCTTTTAACGGTATGAATATAGGTAATATAAAATTTGAGCCAGTAGGTTTGCAAATTAATCAAGGATTAGATCTTAAAGGTGGAGTTTTTGTTGTATATGAAGCAAAGACTGATGCCAGTGGAGAAGAATTAAATAAAATTATAGATCAAACTATAGAGGTTTTTAGAAAAAGAGTGGATGGGATGGGTTTAACTGAGCCGGTTATTGTAAAAGAGGGAAATAATCGAATTCGAATTGAACTTCCAGGAGTAAAAGATGCACAGCAAGCAATAGATACTATAGGTAAAACAGCTCAATTACAGTTTGTTTTACCTGATGGCAATGTTGTTGTTTCTGGTGCAGAAGTATCAAATGCTGAAGTTATGATTGATAATAGAAATAATCAGCCTTTTGTTTCATTAGAATTTAATAGTGAAGGTAGTAAAAAGTTCGCAGAAGCTACTAGGAATTTAGCTCCTAGTAATGAACCGATTTTTATTGTACTAGACGGTGAAGTTATTTCTAGTCCTAGAGTAAATGAAGAAATACCTAATGGGCAAGCACAAGTTACTGGGAACTTTACAATTGAAAGTGCTTCTGAATTAGCAGGATTAATTAGAGCGGGTGCACTTCCAGTTGATTTTGAAGAAGTCCAAAGCTCCACAATTACTGCAACATTGGGTGAAGAAGCATTAGATAAAAGCATATATGGAGCATCAATAGGAATATTATTAGTAATGTTATTTATGATAATTTACTATAGATTGCCTGGTTTGATAGCTGCCATTGCGCTTGCAGCTTATCTACTTATAGTTCTATATACATATGTTGGAATAAATGCTACATTGACTCTGCCAGGAATTGCAGCTTTAATTCTTTCGGTAGGGATGGCTGTTGATGCTAATGTAATAATATTTGAAAGAATAAAAGAAGAAATACGAAGTGGTAAATCTATTAGAGTTTCCGTAGACTCTGGTTTTCAAAAAGCTATGTCAACCATAATAGACTCTCAAATAACAACATTTATAGCTGGAGTTGTTTTATATAATTTTGGAACTGGAAGCATCAAAGGGTTTGCTATAACATTAATGATTGGTATAATTGCATCTATGATAACAGCTATAATTATAACGAGATTCTTATTAAAATCTATTATTGGTATAACAAATATTAAAAATTCAAATTTTTTTGGAGTTTAGGAGGGAAAGCGAATGAATATAATTAAAAATAAAAAGATATGGTTTAGCTTATCCCTAATAATTATTCTAATCGGAATGTTTATGGGTATAATTAGAGGATTTAACCTAGGCATTGATTTTACAGGCGGAACTCTTATTGAAATACAAATGAATGAATATATTGATACTGTTGAAATTAGGCATATAACAGATGAAGTTGATAAGAATGCTATAATTAATCATATAGGTGAGTCTAAAGATATTATTCAAATTAGAACTACTGAAAACTTAAATAATGAAGCTAGAATGAATTTATTTAAGGTATTTAAAGAAAAATATGATTTAGAGTATAGTGAACCATTAAGATCTGTACAATTTGGTCCAGCTATTGGGAAAGAAATTCAAAATAAGGCATTGATATCTGTTATTATTGCAACAATAGGTATGTTGATATACATAACTTTTAGATTTCAACTTTCATATGGAATTTCAGCTATTCTTGCTTTAACCCATGACGTACTATTTGTTCTTGCAATTTATGCAATATTTAGGATTCCGCTTAATAGTCCATTTGTTGCTGCTATGTTAACAGTTGTAGGATATTCTATTAATGATACTATTGTTGTTTTTGATAGAATTAGAGAAAATATGAAACATGCGAAAAGAAATACGTATGAAGAAGTAGCAGATAATTCAATAAAACAAACAATCAGAAGATCTATAAATACTTCCTTAACTACATTACTTGCAATTACTGCTTTGTATGTATTTGGAGTAGAAGCAATAAAAGACTTTACTCTACCGTTACTTACGGGAATCATGGTAGGCACATATTCTTCTATTTTTATAGCAAGCCCAATTTGGGTGTTGATAAAAAGAAAAAAAGGCAATATTTAATATTGTCTTTTTTAAATTTAATATTATTAACCTCATACTAAAAAAGAGAGATGAATAAATGAAAAATAAATGGTTAGTTAGAAATAAGAATGTAAATGAAGATTTATCTTTTCGTCTTTTAAGTTTAAGGAATGTAAGTGAAAGTGAACAAAATGATTTTTTATATCCAACTAAAAGAAATCTTATCAACCCATTTCTACTAAAGGGCATGAAAAAAACTGTAAAAAGAATAATTAAAGCAAAAGAAAAAAATGAATTAATATGTATATATGGTGACTATGATGTAGATGGTATATCTTCAGTATCAATATTAACTAAAACTTTTGACTTTTTAGGTATAAAATCTATATTCTATATACCAAAACGCATTGAAGAAGGATATGGAATAAATTTTAATGCAGTTGATTATATAAAAAGTATGGGAACAGATTTAATTATAACTGTAGATTGCGGAATTACTTCAATAGAAGAAATAAATTATGCGAATAAAAAAGATTTAGATGTGATAATAACGGATCATCATGAATGCAAAGATGAATTACCAGATGCAATTACAATAGTTAATCCAAAACAAAATGACTGTGCCTATCCATATAAGCATTTGTGTGGAGCTGGGATTGCTTTAAAATTAGCTCAAGCCCTAATACAAAATATAGATAGTAAGTTGTTTGATGAACTTATAGAAATAGCTAGTATTGCAACGATTGCAGATATAGTTGAATTAAGTGGTGAAAATAGAACAATAGTTAAAATTGGACTAAGTTTGTTGAAAAATCCACTAAATACAGGACTAAAATCCTTGATGGAAATTTCAGGGATTAAACCTGCAAATATAAATTCATCTAATATAGCTTTTACTCTTGGTCCGAGAATTAATTCTACTGGAAGAATGGGTGCTCCAGAATTAGGGGTAAAACTTATAATAGAAGATAATTATGAAAAATCTATTTTAATGGCAAGAAAAATTGAAGAAATGAATCGAGAGAGACAAATAATTGAGTTAAAGATTTTTGAAGAAGCTGTAAAAATTATTGAATCAAATTCATTGAGTAAAAAAGTTTTTGTAGTATCATCTCCAGATTGGCATAGTGGGGTTATTGGAATTGTAGCATCAAAGCTCACTGAAAAATATAATAGGCCAACTTTTGTCATTGCTATTGAAGAAAATGTGGGTAAGTGTTCGGCCAGAAGTATTGATGGATTTAATTTATTTGAAAATCTTATAAAACTAGAACATTTTTTAATAAAATTTGGAGGACATAATCAGGCTGCAGGAGTTACTCTTAATGCGGATATGATTGAGAACTTTGATAAATCAATTAATGCTCTTGCAGATGAAATTTTAACAGAAAACAATTTTCAAAGAGTTATTGAAATAGATTCAAAAATGAATTTGAAAGATATTAATTTTGAGACAATAAAAACTTTATCTAAGTTTGAGCCATTTGGAATAGGAAATAAAAAGCCATTATTTTGTCTTACAAATCATAAATTATCTAATTATAGATATATAGGGAAAACGAAAAAACATTTTAAAAGTGAATTAAGTAGTGATATAGAAATGATAGGATTCAATAAAATTGAAATAATTAATACTATTAACTTGAATTTACCAATAGATTTAGTTTTTGAGTTAGATATGAACTCTTTTAATAATAAGAATAAAATCCAAATGCTTATAAGGGATATAAGGAATTCTTTTGAATACCCACAAGTTTTTGAAAATATATACAATAAATTGCAAAATTTAAAAAACTTGATGTTAAAGAAAGAAGATTATATAGAAATAAATAAAGATGAACAGATTTCTTTCAATCAAATGTTAGAATTGATTGGAAATAAATTAATAATTGTTAATACAAGTAAATCATATTTCGATTTAATAGAGAGATTATTTTTTCTTAATCTTACTATGACATTTAATAGTTTGGATTTCAATAAAGAATATACAATATTACTTTCGCCGATTGTTGATAATTTAGAGCTTTCAAGATATAATAATATTATTATTTATGAATCAGATAGTTTTTTATCTTCATATAATATTAATGAAAATAATATTAAGATAATGAATATAGATTATAAACGTAATAATTTTAAACCAGTTATTCCAAAAAGAAATATATTTATTGATTTGTATAATGTTATAATTAACAAATCCACTATTAAATTTTATATTTTTCAGACCTGTGATTATTTTGGAATAAGTGTATTTGATTTTTTTATAATTTTAGATGCGTTTAAAGAATTAGAATTAATAGATTTTAACTTTGAATTTTCAAAGGAGTTTGTGATTGTTAAAGCCAGGCCTAAAACAATAAATAAAAAAAAGTTAGAAGATACGAAAACTATTAAATCATTAGATTTTACTAATCTATTTTCTTAGGAGGAAAAAAAGTGGATATAAAATCAAAAATTAGAGAAATCGAAAATTTTCCAAAAGAAGGAATTAATTTTAAAGATATAACAACTTTGCTTAAAGATAGTGAATATTTCAAATACGCTGTGGATAAAATGGTAGAGGACTTGAAAGATAAGAATATAGATTTTATTGTAGGACCTGAAGCGAGAGGTTTTTTGATGGGAGCTGCAGTTGCTTATGCTCTAGGTGTAGGATTTATACCTGTGAGAAAGCCAGGGAAGTTACCTGCATCAACTGCCAATATAGAATATGAATTGGAGTATGGGGTAGATTCTTTAGAAATACATGTTGATGCAATTGAAAAAGGTCATAAGATAGCTATCATTGATGATTTATTAGCTACTGGAGGAACAGTTCAAGCAGTTGCAAAACTCATAGAGAGTCTTGGAGGAAAAATTGAAGCGATAGAATTCTTGATTGAATTGGAATTTTTAAATGGAAAAGAAAAACTTTCTGATTATCATATTAATTCATTGGCAAAATATTAATATAAGTAAATTAGTTAAATTATAACTTATCCTAAAAAGGGATAAGTTATAATTTTTGTAAATATATTGATTATGTTATAATTATAATATTTAATATATCAACACTTAATTTTATAACTCTTAAGTTAGTAGGTGATTTAATGCTTGAAAATTTATTATTAATGATTCAACAATATAATCCTGATTCAGATATAGACATAGTTATAAAAGCATATAACTATGCCTATAATGCTCATGAGGGTCAATATAGAAAATCTGGTGAAAAATATATTATACATCCGTTAGAGGTTGCTAAAATTTTAGCTGAGCTTGAACTAGATGTTTTTACGATTGCCGCAGGATTAATGCATGATGTAGTAGAAGATACAGATGTTTCATTTTCAGATATAGAAAGATTATTTGGAACTGAAGTCGCAGAGCTTGTTGATGGAGTTACAAAATTAGGGAAAATTGAATATAAATCAAAAGAAGAAACACAAGCAGAAAATCTCCGAAAAATGTTCATGGCTATGGGAAAGGACATAAGAGTTATTTTGATTAAGCTTGCTGATAGACTTCATAATATGAGAACTCTAAAGTATATGTCTGAGGAAAAAGCAAAGGAAAAAGCAACCGAGACAATTGAAATATATGCTCCAATTGCACATAGATTAGGAATATCCAGAG
>CAZFTH010000086.1:0-6514 GCA_964521745.1 uncultured Peptostreptococcaceae bacterium | reverse complement strand
CTGCATGACGTAGCTTTAATTTTTTAACTGCCATAGCTACGTTTTTAGCTTCATCTAAATTTACTTCCTCTGGAGATTCCTGAGTAACATTACAGAATCTGCAGTTTCGCGTACAGTTTTTTCCTAATATCATAAAGGTAGCAGTTCCTCTTTCAAAACACTCCATCTTATTTGGACAGTTTGCTTCACTGCAAACAGTATTTAGAGATAAACTACCCAGGATGTTGTTTACATTTTGAGTTTTAGCTCCGTTTTGAAGCTGTACTTTTAACCAGTCTGGTTTTTTCATTAAATATCTCCTAACATAATAAAATAGTTTTTGGATTAAATTAAACATTTAATTTGTAAATTCCAATAATAAGGTGACAATAGTTCATACACCAAATTTTATAGCTTTTTTTTTATATATGAACTTGTTTCAATTAGAGCAGATATAAAGGTATTCTTATCCACTCCCATAATAAAATCAGATATATCTATATCAGCTAAAGCTTCACAAATGGTTTCTTTATTTAAATCTAATCCCGAAATAACATTCTCCAGGTCTTCTATAGGTCTTTCTCCAAAAAAATCCCCAAAAATTTTAAAAGAAGAAATAGCAGTATTATCAAGAGTGAAATTAAAATCTATAATTCCTGAAGGAGAGATAGTTGATGTTGAAATGTTGTAGCTTGTATTTTTGCCGAAATTCCAAGAAGCAGTTCTAAAGCGTTTTTGAGCAATTTCTTCAATTTTTTCAATGTCAGAGGATGTAAGTATATAGCTCGATTTTATTGAATATGTATCTTTTATATAGTTTTCAAGATAGGTTTTAAAATCATGTAAATCCATTTTGTTTTCTAGATAATCTGATATATTTGCAACCCTAGAAGAGACAGATTTTACAGCTTTGTTTTGGAACTTAAGAGGGTGAGTATTTAGTGCCTTTGTCAATTTATCCATCTTTACATCATAGAGTAAGGTTCCATGGTGAAGCACCTTATCCTCATAAAAATACTGTGCGTTACCTGAAATTTTTTTACCTTCAATTGTTATATCATTTCTGCCTGTGAACTGAGCATCTACAGCTAAAGATTTAAGAGCGTCGAGTACAGGACTAGCAAAACGGCTGAAAGAGTGGTCGTCTGATTTTTTTGATATGAATGTAAAGTTCATATTTCCTAGGTCGTTATAAACTGCACCACCACCTGAAAGTCTTCTAACAACATTGATTTTATTTTCATTTACATAATCTGAGTTGATTTCTGCAAGTGTATTTTGATTTCTACCAATTAATATTGATGGGCGATTTATCCATATTGTGAATATTTCTTCATCATAAGATGTTAAGAAGTACTCTTCTAAAGCATGGTTGAAAAAAGGATCATTACTAGCATTAACTACATGTATCATAAATATCTCCTTCAATAAATATAATAATTATATTTATTATTATACAGTTTTATACATAAAATTTCATCAATATTTGAAATATTAAAAAATAGCTTGTAAATATAATGTAATTATATAAATTTTACCTAGCTTTAAATTCTTGATATAATGTAATTTGATGTATAAATAAGTTTCAGGAGTGGTAAAAATTGATAAAATTTGATAATGTTTCAAAGGCATACAAGGGAGATAAATACGCTCTTAAAGATATAAATTTGGATATAAAAAAAGGGGAGTTTGTATTTTTAGTAGGTTCATCAGGAGCTGGAAAATCTACTTTTATTAAACTTTTATTAAAAGAAGAATCGCCTACAATTGGAAGTATAGTAATAAATGATATAGATACTAGCCAGCTATCTAGAAGAAAGATTCCCAAGCTCAGAAGGAGTATGGGCGTAGTTTTTCAGGATTTTAGATTGCTTCCAAATAAGACAGTATATGAGAATATAGCCTTTGCTATGGAGATAACAGGTAACAAGGCAAAAGATATTAGAAGAAAGGTACCCACTATACTAAGCATGGTAGGCCTAAGCGATAAAGCAAAATCTTATCCTTCTGAACTATCTGGTGGAGAGCAACAAAGAGTGGGGATAGCAAGAGCAATAATAAATAATCCTGCTCTTCTTATAGCAGATGAACCAACAGGAAATCTTGATCCTAAAAATGCAACAGAAATAATGAAACTTCTTAAAGATATTAACAACAGAGGAACCACTGTTTTGGTCGCTACCCACGCCAAAGACCAGGTTGATAAGATGATGCAAAGGGTAATAGCGTTAGATCATGGCAGATTGGTTAGAGACGTAGAAAGGGGCTTATACAACGATGCTAAATAGTATTGCATATAATATTTCAGAGGGCACAAAAAGCCTATGGCGAAATAGGGGGATGTCTATTGCATCCATAGCTTCTGTTTCCGCATCATTATTTGTTTTAGGAATAGTCTTGGCTATAGTGCTTAACATAAATAATTTTGCTATAATTGCTCAAAAACAATTTGACAATATACAAGTGTTTTTAGTCGATGAAATGCAAGCAGATGATATAGCTAGATTCAAAAGAAAAATTGAAAATATTTCTGGAGTAAGCAAGGTGGATTTTGAATCAAAAGATATGGCTATGCAAAAGTTAAAGGAAAGATGGGAAGACGATGCTTATTTGTTAGATGGTTTAGAAAATCCACTTCAAAACTCTATGATAATTGAGCTTACAGATATAAGGCTAGCTGATGAAGTGGTAGGGCAAATACAAGATGATGCTTACATAGACAGTATCAGTTATTATAAAGATGTAATAGATAAGATGCTGACGATATCAAGAATTATAAGTACAGCAGGACTTGCAATTATATTACTTCTTTCTATTGTATCTTTGTTTATAATAGCAAATACTATAAAAATAGCTCTTTATGCAAGAAAAAGAGAAATTAATATTATGAAGTATATAGGAGCTACTAACTGGTTTATACGCTGGCCATTTATAATAGAAGGTATGATGCTAGGATTTTTAGGATCAGCTATTGCCCTAGGCGCTGTATATGCTTTATATACTTTTATTTTTTCAAAGCTAGGGACAGAAACTTATTCACTTATAGGAGGTTATTTACTTCCTATATCAACTATATTTGATAATATAGCAGTTATATTTGCCTCTATGGGAATTGGAATCGGAGTACTTGGAAGTTTAGTATCACTTAGAAGATATTTAAAGGTATAGGAGGTAGTATTATTTTATGAAAAAACTTATATCTTTTATAATTGTAGGAATTATGTTATTTAGTAGTATTTCTTTTGCATCTAATTATAATAACAAACTAAATGATGTAAATAAAAACATTAAGAATGTAAAAGATGAAATAAAAAATAAGCAAAATGTAGTTAAGGATATTAATAAAAATATTTTAGATTTAGATGCTAAAATTGACCAGAGCGAACAAAAAATTACTGCTATACAAACAGATATAGTAAAAACTCAAGGGCAAATAGATATTACGCATAAAGAAATAGTTAAGCTAGAAGATAATATAGATACAAATACGGATTTACTAGGCTCTAGGCTTAGAGTAATGTATAGAACTTCTGATATAGATTATTTTCAAATACTTTTAAATTCAAAGGATATGGAAGAACTATTGTCGAATATGACTATGATTAAAAAGATAGTAAAAAATGATAAAGAGATTTTAGAAGACTTAAAAGTTCAAAAGGATGAAGTAGAAGAAAAGAAAATTAGTCTTCAAAAAGAAGAAAAAAGAATGACATCTTATAAATCTTCTCTTGAATCTGAACAAAGAGTGCTAGAAAAAAACAAGCAAGAACAAGCTGCAAACAAGCAGTTGGTAATAAAGGATATTGATAAGCTAAAGCAGATGGAAGACGCCTTAATTAAAGAAGCAAATGATTTACAAAGTAAGATTAGAGAGTTACAAAAATCTAAGGGTATAGGTGGAAATTATAAGGGTGGAGTTATGGCTTGGCCAGTATCTGGAGGAGGAAGAGTAACATCTAACTTCGGATATAGGATACATCCAATTTTAAAGGAAAAAAAGCTTCATACAGGAATAGATATAGCTGCACCAAGTGGAACAGGGATATTTGCAGCAAATGATGGAAGGGTTATATATGCGGGGACAAAAGGAACATATGGTAAGGCAGTAATAGTCGACCATGGTGGGGGAATAGTTACTTTATATGCTCATTGTTCATCTATATTAGTTTCAGATGGTCAAGATGTAAAAAAGGGAGATACTATTGCAAAAGTAGGTTCTACTGGATACTCTACAGGACCCCATCTTCATTTTGAAGTCAGAGTGAATGGTGATTATGTAAATCCAGCACCTTATATTGGAGGTTAAATTATATTTTTTATAAAAAGAGCGGAGGCAATACATTGATATCTAAAAAAAAAGCGGCAATAGTTGCTGTCTTATTAATTGTTATGACATTTGGATTTACAAATATATTTAATGTTACTATAGGTGATAAAGTAATAATTTCGAAAAGTGACTATGAGGAATTTCAAAAACTTTCTAAAGTCAGATTTTTAAAAGATAGAATTCAAGATGAATTCTATCAAGATGTAAAGGAAGAAAACCTTATAACAGCTATGGAAAGAGGAATATTTGATGGCTTGGATGATCCCTATTCTCAATATTATACCAAGGATGAATTCCAAGACTTGATGGAGATGACCTCTGGAAGCTATGTAGGGGTAGGAATTGTAGTTTCGCCTGGTGAAGATGGATTTATAACGGTTGTTGCTCCGATAGAAGATACACCTGCAGAAAAAGCAGGAATTTTGCCTGGAGATAAGATAACTAAAGTCGATAATATTAAATATTCAGCTAAAGAAATGGACAAGGCTATTTCTATTATTAAAGGAGAGCCTGGAAAAGACGTTGTTCTTTCTATAATAAGAGAAAATAAACCAGAATTTGCTATTACTATAAAACGTGAACAAATTCTTATAAAATCAGTTAAATCTGAAATGATAGATGAAATAGGATATATGAGAATATCTAGTTTTGATGAAAGAACTGGAGAAGAGTTTGATGAAAATCTACGTAGTCTTAAAAAGAATAATCCAAAGGGTTTAATCATAGATTTAAGAGATAATCCAGGAGGTTTATTAGATCAAGTTAAAGAAGTTGCTGATAGTATTTTAGGCGAGTCTACTATAGTATACACAGAAGATAGAGCTGGAAACAGAAAATATTTAAAATCAAATTCATCAGGAGCGCTTGATATACCGCTAGTTATATTAGTAAACGAAAATAGTGCTTCGGCTTCTGAAATACTTGCTGGAGCAGTTAGGGATAATAAGGCAGGAACTTTAGTAGGTAATACGACTTTTGGTAAGGGCTTAGTTCAAAATGTTGTTCCTCTTAAAGATGGATCAGGCTATAAAATTACTATGGCTCAATATTTCACACCAAGCGGAGAATACATCAATGAAAAAGGTATAACTCCTGATTACCTTGTAGAATTCAAGGAAGATGATACTGAAGATGTACAGCTTAATAAAGCTTTAGAAGTAATTAGAGAAAAAAATAAATAATTTATATTTTTCTTCATAATTCCTTCACAATTTAATCTTATACTTTGATTATAGAAGGACAAGATAGTCCTCAAAAAATTAAAGGAGATGGAATTTATGAAAAAATTTAAAACTATGGCATTAGCATTATCAATGACAGCACTACTTACTACAGGAATGGCATTTGCAGCTGAGTATAGTTCACCTATCGATGTGCTTTCTGGTCTAACTGGTTCATCAGTAGAAGATATCTATGAGCAAAGAGGAGACAAAACTCTTGGAGCTATAGCTCAAGAAAAGGGTGTTTATGATGAGTTTAAAGCAGGTATGATAGAAAGTAAAAAAGCTATTTTAGAGCAAAGAGTAAAAGATGGAGTTTTAACTCAAGAACAAGCTGATGTTATACTAGAGAGAATGGAAGCTAATATGGCTAATTGCGATGGTACTGGTGCAATGATGGGTAACGGCATAGGAAAAGGCGCTGGTTGTGGATTTGGACTAGGAAATGGTCAAGGAATGATGAGAAATGGTAATGCTCCTCAAAACGGTCAAGGTTTTGGACAAAAAAATGGAATGAAATTTAATCAATAATAGTTTTAGCCAGTAGATAATAATAAAATATTAGATATTACTAAATTTAAAGACCCTCAAGAGATTCTCTTGAGGGTCTAAATCTTATAAATAAAAAATCATAATACAATCTTTTAGATTTGCTTAATCTTAGTAGTATTTTTTTATTTTTTAATTAGTCCATTACAGCAGGAGTATAAGTTCTTGCTGCAAGCTCTTTGTTCATCATAAATAAGCCATTTGGATTGCCATTAACTAGTTTGATTTGCTCTAAAAGACCATTTGCAGTATCTTCTTCTTCAACCTGCTCTTTTACGAACCACTGAAGGAAGTTTTGAGTTGCATAGTCTTTTTCTTCTATAGCGATAGTCATTAGATTGTGGATAGAACGAGTAACTAGTTGCTCATGAGCTAAAGTTTTTTCGAATATATCTATCTCGTCTTTGAAATTAGAATCAAATGCTGCTAAATCCTTTAG
>CAZFTH010000085.1:0-6574 GCA_964521745.1 uncultured Peptostreptococcaceae bacterium | reverse complement strand
TTTTAGCAATTTAGTCAATGGTTTAGCAATGCAATTTCACTTGGATATAGAATAATTAATGCCTTAAGAGTTGTGATTATTTATACAATACTTATTGACAATTAAATAACATAAGAGTATGATTTAAATGTAGCCACGAAGGTTATTAACTGTCTAGAAAGACAGGGAATAAATTCGTGGTTTTTTTGTACGATAAAAATACTCGCTACATATTATAATTAGGCAAATATATATTTGTGCTTATATTAAATTAGAAGATAATTTATAAAATAGCTTAGGAGTGATTAGATGAATGATTTGAATAATATCTTTATAAATAATTGGAAAGAAGAAAGGAAAATGAATATAGAAGAAACTAGAGTTTTTTGGGATACAAAAGCTCACAGTTATAATAAAGGAGTGTATGAAAAAAATCAGAGAAAATCTCAGCTTGCAGAAGCTTTTTTTGGAAAAGGAATTATAACTAAAGATAGCAAAGTACTTGATATAGGAGCAGGACCGGGCAATTATGCCATACCATTTGCAAAGCTTGTAAGCGAAGTGACTGCTTTAGATATCTCGGAGGAAATGGTCAAATATCTAAAAGGAAATGCTCAAAAAGAAGGATTAAAAAATATATCAGCATTTCAATCAAGCTGGGAAGAATTGGATATAGATAAAAACGGGCTTACAAAACAGTATGATTTGGTATTTGCATCTATGACGCCGGCTGTTAGTAGCTATGAATCTCTTATTAAGATGATTGATGCATCCAGAAATTATTGTTATCTTAGTGGATTTGTTTATAGGCAAGATAGTATTTGGGATGAGATAAGAGAAAAAATATTAAAAAAAGATAAAGACGAAGAAAGGCAAAATAAAATTTACTATGCTTTTAATATTCTTTGGAATATGGGAATACATCCTGAGATTGAATATTACGAAAGAGAGCATGTGCATACATATGAAACAGATGATTTGATAGATATGTATACTCAAAAAGCAAAATCAAGTGCTAAAGATATAGGCAAAGAAGAGATAGAGCAAATAGAAAAGTTTATTAGGAGTAAAGAAGATAATAATATAGTAGAAGAAAATATGAAGTCAAAATCGGCTGCACTAATATGGAAGGTTTTATAAAAAACAAAGGTTATATAGGTTTATATAAAATTACTAATGAAAGTATAAATATGATTGGAGGTATTTTTTTATGAAATTTAAAGCAATGAAATTAGTAGGAGCTGTAGTATTATCTTGTATGCTAGTGCTGAGTGGATGCTCGCAAGCTGTTGATTCACCTGAGAAACCAAATGAGGAAGCTAAGCAAGAAAAAGCTGCTGTTGAGGTAATTAAACTTGCAACCGAAGACTGGGGGTATCCTAGTCCGTTTACTCATTACTCAAGAGGGCCAGGAATATTTAAAATGCAAATGATTTTTGATTCTCTTTTAGAAAGAGATGAAAATGGACTTATTCCATGGATGGCGAAATCATATGAGGTATCTGAGGATGGATTAGAGTATAAATTTTTCATGAATGAAGGTATGAAATGGCATGACGGTGAGGACGTAACTTTAGATGATATTAAATTCAGCTTTGAATATTTTGCAAAATATCCACCAGTATCTAATGGAGTAATGATGAATGGCAAAGAGTTTATAAAAGAGATAAAGCTAGAAGATGACAACGCGGTGACCTTTGTACTAGAACAAAAAAGTGCAGTTGCACTGGACACTATTGGCAAGGTTAGGATAATTCCAAAACATATTTGGGAAAATGTAACCGACCCTAATGCATTTACAGCACCAGAAGCTACCATAGGATGTGGACCTTATAAGCTAACAAATTACAATATGGAGCAAGCTACATATGAATTCACAGCTTTTGAAAATTACTATGGACCAAAGCAAAGAGTTATGAAAGTTCAGTTTGCACCAGTTAGTGACTCTGTTTTAGCTTTTGAAAATCAAGAAATTGATATGGTATCAGTAGGAACAGATTTACTTGATAGATATAAAGCTGATCAGAATTTTACAGTAGTTGAAAAACCAGCTTTTTGGGGATATAAAATTATTTTTAATATGGAAAAAATTCCAGCACTTAAGCAAGCTGATGTTAGAAAAGCAGTTGCTCATGCAATTGATGTAAATGAACTTATTGATAAAGTAGAAAGAGGGGCTGCAAAGCCAGGTAGTAGTGGCTATCTTCCTCCTGATCACATCTGGTATAACAGCGATGTTCCAAAGTATGACTTTGATATAGAAAAATCAAAAGAATTATTAGGAGAAACTGCTCTTAGCTTTGAACTGCTTATTGGAAATTCAAGTAATGAAATCAAGCTTGCAGAACTTATGAAAATCAGCTTAGAAAAAGCAGGAATTAAAATAGACATAAAACCGGCAGATACAAAAACTAGAGATGCAGCTGTAAAAAATGGAGATTTCCAAGTCGCTATTATAGGTCATGGTGGCTGGGGAGCAGATGCCAATATGCTAAAAACTTCATTTTTCTCATCAGCTAAAGGAGGCTCTGGTTCAGTAGTGACAAATGTTATTCCAGGATATGAAAATGAAGATATTAAAGCTTTGGCTGATATGCAAAGTAAAGAGTTAGATGAGCAAAAGAGAAAAGAGATGGTGTTTGAACTACAAAAAATGATAGGCGAAGACCTTCCTATGCTACCGATTTATTATACTTCTGGATATACAGTGTATAATAATAAGTATGATGGTTGGATGAACATGTTTGACCACCATAGTTTAGAACATAGTAAATTATCGTACCTTGAGAGGTAGTGACTTTTATAATGAAAAAAAGCTATAAATTACAGCAATATATAATAGCACTGTGTTTTATACTTTCAATCAATTTTCTCATTCCTAGACTTATGCCTGGGGACCCTTTTACTTTCTTGTCATCTGATGAAGGACAAGTGAACTCGGTTTTTGCTCAGGAGGATATAGAAAAATATAAGGCGTATTATGGGCTAGACAAGCCTATGATAGCTCAAGCAGGAAGCTATATTAAGAATCTACTAAAAGGAGACCTTGGCTACAGTATTTTTTATAAGGAAAAGGTATCTAAAATAATAATAGATAGGCTAGGATGGACATTTTTTATAGTAATAAGTGCTTCTTTTTTGTCTGCTTTATTTGGAATAGCTTTTGGATGTATTAGTGCATATTATAAAGGCTCTAGTTTAGACAAATTGCTTAACTTTTTATTTGTTGCCTTATCAGAAATCCCTTCATTTCTGATAGGGCTTTTGCTACTATTTACATTTGCAGCAAATTTAAAATGGTTTCCACTATCTGGAGGGATGACTCATTTTAGTGAAGGAGGTAGCCTTACTTTTAATCTATACGATAAAATAAGACACGCGGTACTTCCTGTTACTTCACTTGCAATGGCAATGATGGGGCATTACTATCTACTTAGCAGGGCTAGTTTAATTAAAGTTATGGATAAAGCCTACATAAAAACAGCTAAAGCCAAAGGTCTTAAAAATCATAGAGTACTATTTGTACATGCCCTTAAAAATGCGCTTTTGCCTATGGTTACTCATTTTTTTATGAATATGGGGACTATGGTGGGTGGAGCTGTGCTTGTTGAAAATGTATTTAAATATCCAGGACTTGGAACTATGATGAGATCGGCTATAGCAATGAGAGATTATACACTTATTCAAGGGATATTTTTATTTATGACAGTTATAGTTCTTGCTATGAATTATTTTGCTGACAGGGTGTATAAGCAAATTGACCCTAGGATAAGAGAAAGCTTAAGATAAGGGGAAGTTATGAGCGTTTTAAAATACTCAAAATCAAATTCAATGGTGATTAATAATATCAAAAGCTTGTTTAGAAAAGTTAATCATAGATTAAATAAACTGAGTGTATTAGGCAAGCTTTCATTATTTTGGTTAATAGCTCTTCTTGGGATAGCTATACTTGGAGAGCATTTAATACCACATAGCCATAAAATTCCAGAATTTCAGACTTTGCTTGAACCAAATAAAGTTAATTTGCTAGGGACAGATGATTTAGGTATAGATTTGTTGTCTCAGATTTTATATGGGGCGAGAATAAGTATGGGGGTTGGATTATCTGTTGCTTTTATTTCGGTACTTATTGGCTCTTTAGCTGGAGGGCTTGCAGGATATTATCAAGGCAGGGTAGATGGAGCGATAATGAGAGTGGCTGATGCTATGCTTGTGATACCTAGATTGCCACTGACTATAGTAATTGCAGCTTTTATGGGACCGAGTATCTATAATATAATCCTTGTACTTAGCCTTTTTTCTTGGGCATCAGTTGCTAGGATAGTGCGCTCATTGGTATTAGCTTTGATGCATGAAGGCTATATAATTATGGCAAAAACATATGGAGGCGGATTTTGCTACATATTTAGAAATCATATTATTAGCAAAATAGCTCCTGTTTTGGCTATAAATTTTATGAAGGTCATGGGAAGTGCAATAACAGCGGAAGCAGGACTGGCTTTTATTGGTTTAAGTGACCCTACAACTAGAAGCTGGGGCGTCATACTAAATCATGCTATGGCTTTTAAAGGGATATATTTTACTGAGTTTTGGAAATGGTGGATAGTGTCGCCAGTAGTATTTATGACACTTACTATGGTTAGCATAGCATTTTTGGGCAGAGAGCTAGAAGGGAAGAACAGTTATGGAAAAAGCAAATAAGCTTCTTAGTATAAAAAATTTAAAAGTTACATACAAGGATAGCTTTGACTATACAGCCCTAAAGGATTTCTGCTTGGATGTGTATGAAAAAGACTCTATTGGAATAGTAGGAGAGTCTGGAAGTGGAAAAACTACAGTTGCAATGTCACTGATGAGACTAATTGACAATCAGGCTATAACTAATGGCGAAATAGAGTATCAAGGTGACTCCATAATGAAATATAATGATGCAAAACTATCGGAGTATAGGGGGATACAAGTTGGATTTTGTCCACAAAATTCTCTAGAAGCTCTCAATCCTCTTATGACAATACAGGAGCAGATTACAGAAGGAATCAAGAGACATTTTGACCATGACTCTGTTACTATAAAAGAAAAAGTAGAGAGTTTATTTGAAAAAGTTGGATTATCTAATGACTTTATGAAGGCGTATCCTCATCAGCTTTCTGGAGGTATGAGGCAGAAGGTACTAATTGCAATTGCTATTTCATTAAATCCCAAAATTCTATTAGTAGATGAACCTACCTCTTCTCTTGATATAGATTCTAGGATTGAAATAGTTAATTTGATTAGACTATTAAAAGAAGAAAATGAAATTGCACTTATAGTTATATCCCATGATATGGAGGTTATAGCTCAGCTTTGTGATAGGTGCGCTTTATTATATCAAGGAGAACTTGTTGAATGTGGGATTACAAAAGAGATTTTTTCTTATCCTGAGCACCCATATACCAGAGGATTAATTTCAGCTTCACTTGAAGTTAATCCATATCAGGACTTGTGGGGAATCCCTGGTGAGATAGGACTTCACGATGTGCCTGGTTGTAGCTTTTATTCAAGATGTACTCAAAGAACTACAAAATGCAAGTTTGAAAAGCCGAGGCTTTTATCTATTTCATCAGGTAGGCTAGTAGCCTGCAATAGAGGAGGAATAGTGAAAGTTCTAAAAGCAAAGGAGCTAAACAAAACCTATAATATAGGAAAGAAAAAAATAAAAGCTTGTGTAAATGCAAATATAGAGCTTAGAGCTGGAGAAATTGTAAGCATAGTTGGACCCTCTGGTTCAGGAAAAACTACTTTAGTAAGTATGTTATGTGGTATTCTAGAAAAAGATAAAGGTGAGATTGAGGTTTTTGATGAAATTCTAAATACTTTAAATATGCATAGAAGCTTTCATGGTATGCAGATGGTATTTCAAGACCCATATTCATCCATAAATGGAGATTTCACTATAGAAAAGGCTGTAAGCGAGCCACTGATTATAAACAAGCTCTGCAGTAAGGATGAGTCATATGTTTATGTAAAAAAGGCTCTTTTGGATGTTGGACTATCTGATGAGGATTGCTTTTTAAAAACTAGAACAGGGAGCTTAAGTGGTGGACAAAGACAAAGAGTAGCAATAGCTAGAGCTATGATAATGAAACCTAAGATATTAATTGCTGATGAAATTAGTTCAATGCTGGACCCGTCTACAAAAGCAAATATTTTAAGACTTATGAAAGAACTTCAAAATAGAAATGGATTTTCTATGATATATGTGACGCATGACTTACAGCTAGCTAGAAAAATTTCTAATAGAGTATATGATGTAAATAAGGGAAGAGTAAGAGAGAAAACTATTTGCTTTTTGTAAATAACTGTGGTAAAGTAGAGAAGTAAAGAAATTGGAAACTAAAACAATTTTTCGGCCTCAGTATCAAATGTTATTGAAAAGGTTAGGACGTAAAGTGTTTTAAGTAAGTTCCATCTTTAAATATTTTTTTTAGGAGGCCGTAAAATGGTAGGTAAAGTAAAATGGTTTAACGCAGAAAAAGGTTTTGGATTCATCGAGAGAGAAGATGGAGATGATGTATTCGTACATTTCTCAGCTATTCAAGGAGACGGATTCAAGACA
>CAZFTH010000084.1:0-6715 GCA_964521745.1 uncultured Peptostreptococcaceae bacterium | reverse complement strand
TATTTTATCAGGAGCTCATAGCCACCTTCTTCCAAAAGTAGTAGATTTATTAAAAACTGAAAATGTTTTTGATGAAATTCTTGTTATCGGTGGAGGCGTTATACCAGATGACGATATCCCAGAACTTAAAGAAAAAGGAATTTCTGAGGTGTTTACTCCAGGTACTCCTACACAAATTACAATAGATTTTATAAAAGAAAATATTAAGAAAAAAGCGTAAAAATATAAATTAAGGCAGGTAATATTAATGGAACTTTTGGAAAGGCTATTAAAAGGAGAAAAAACTGCATGTGCTAGACTCATTAGTTTGGTAGAAAACGAATCTCCGGGTTATGTAGATATCTTAAAAGAATTGCATAAACACACTCAAGGTGCTTATGTGATTGGAATTACTGGACCTCCAGGTGCAGGGAAATCTACGTTGACAGATAAATTAGTGAAAAAACTAAGAGAAGAGAAAAAAAAAGTTGGAGTAATTGCAATAGATCCTACTAGTCCTTTTACCAAAGGTGCGATTTTAGGTGATAGAATTCGCATGGTTGATTTATCTGTAGATAAAGATGTATTTATTAGATCAATGGGAACGAGAGGACATTTGGGTGGCCTTTCTAGGGCCACTCAAGGTGCTATAAAAATATTGGATGCTTATGGTTGCGACTATATAATTGTCGAAACTGTAGGAGTAGGTCAATCTGAAGTTGATATAGTAAAAACTGCAGATACTGTAGTGATGGTTATGGTTCCTGGTCTAGGGGATGATATACAAGCTATAAAAGCTGGAGTAATGGAAATCGGTGACGTTTTTGTTGTAAATAAGTCTGACAAAGATGGTGCTAAAAGAACTTTTAGGGAAATAGAAATTATGTTAGATTTTAAAAAAGATTGGAAGTTTAGGCCTCCAGTTTCTATGGCAGTAGGAGAAACAGGCGAAGGTATAGATGAATTATTTGATAATATTAAGCTTCATAGATCATATCTTGAAACAAGTGAAGAAATTATTTTGAAAAAAATAAATAGAAATAAAGCTGAAATAAAAGAACTAGTACATGATAACATAGAAAAGAAAATTTCCTTACTAATTTCTGAGGACAACATGTCCAAAATTTTAATGGACACAGTTAATAATGAAATAGATCCATATTCAGTGGCTGAGAAAATCTTATCAAAGATTTTGTTGTAATATAGAATATTTTGATGTTTATACAATTAACTATTTATTTAATAAAACTAGGAGGCTGTAAATGAACGTATCTAGAGTAGATCATATTGGAATAGCTGTAACTAATCTTGATGAGACTATGAAGTTTTATGAAGAGGTTCTTGGAATAAAATGTGAAGGTACTGAAGTGGTTGAAGATCAAAAAGTTAAAGTAGCATTTTTTCCAGTTGGTGATACAGAGTTAGAGTTTTTAGAGTCTACGTCAGAAGATGGTCCTATAGCTAAGTTCATAGAAAAAAATGGTGGAAGAGGCGGAATACAGCACGTTGCCCTTCGTGTAGACAATATTGAAGAGGCTATAGCCAATATGAAAGAAAAAGGCTATGCAATGATAGATGAAAAACCAAGATATGGAGCTGGAGGAGCAAAGATTGCTTTTTGTCATCCAAAAGCAACTGGAGGCATTCTGCTCGAGTTAAGCGAAAGATAGACATAAATCAATCAATTAATTAAGGAGGCAACAAAATGTCAGAAAAACTTGAACTGCTTCGCCAAAAAAGAGAAAAAATTGAGATGGCAGGCGGACAAAAAAGAATAGATAAACAGCATCAGTCAGGGAAACTTACCGCTAGAGAGCGTATGAATGTATTCTTCGACGAAGGAACCTTTGTTGAGCTAGATGCGTTTGTAAAACATCGCTGTACTAATTTTGGAATGGAAAAAGTAGATGCTCCTGGGGAAGGAGTAGTAACTGGATATGGGAAAGTGGATGGAAGATTAGTTTATGCTTTTGCTCAAGATTTCACAGTTGTAGGGGGTTCTTTAGGCGAAATGCATGCAAAAAAAATATCTAAAGTAATGGATTTAGCTATGAAAATGGGAGCACCTGTAGTTGGACTAAATGATTCTGGTGGAGCTAGAATACAAGAAGCTGTAGATGCTCTTGCTGGTTATGGAGAAATCTTTTATAAAAATACAATTGCATCTGGGGTAATTCCTCAAATATCAGCAATTATGGGACCGTGTGCTGGAGGGGCGGTTTATTCACCGGCACTTACAGATTTCATATTTATGGTTGATAAAACTAGCCAGATGTTTATAACCGGACCTCAGGTTATTAAAACAGTTACAGGTGAAGAAGTTTCAGCAGAAGAACTTGGAGGAGCTATGACGCATAACTCAGTTTCAGGAGTAGCTCACTTTATTTCTTCAAATGATGAAGCCTGCTTATTAGAAATAAGAAAATTACTTAGTTTTTTACCTTCAAATAATATGGAAATGGCTCCAGTTTTTGAGGCAGATGATATAAACAGAATGTCAGAAGAACTAAATGAAATAGTGCCTGGAGATTCTAATAAACCTTATGATATGAAAAAAATCATCACATCAATTGTAGACTTTGGAGATTTTTTTGAAGTACAACCCTACTTTGCTAAAAATATCATAACTGGATTTGCTAGAATAAATGGCCAGTCAGTAGGAATTATTGGAAACCAGCCTATGGTTATGGCAGGTTGTCTAGATATAAATGCATCCGATAAAGCTAGTAGATTTATAAGAACTTGTGATTGCTTTAATGTGCCTATACTTTCATTTGTAGATGTACCAGGCTTCTTACCAGGAACCTCTCAAGAGTTAGGAGGAATTATAAGGCATGGGGCTAAGATGCTGTATGCTTATAGTGAAGCTACAGTACCTAAAGTTACTATTATAACTCGTAAAGCTTATGGAGGCTCTTATCTTGCAATGTGTTCAAAAGATTTAGGAGCAGATATGGTTTTTGCTTGGCCAACAGCTGAGATTGCTGTAATGGGACCGCAAGGAGCAGCTAATATTATTTTTAAAGATGCTATAAAAAATTCAGACGATCCAGCTACTACAAGAGCTGAAAAAATAAAAGAATATACTGATGAATTTGCAACTCCATACAAGGCGGCAGAAAGAGGTTTTGTTGATGATGTAATTGAGCCAGCTCATTCTATTATAAGATTGGCTGAGGCCTTTGATATGTTACTTTCTAAGAGAGAACAAAGACCTTCTAAAAAACATGGAAATGTACCATTATAATAAGGAGGGCTATAAATGAATATAAATGAAATTTTAGACCAAATGTCTCATGACATAAGCACCTTGTCATTTGGAGAAAAGATGCTTGGAGGTTTAACAGTAACTTTATTATCTATGGCTATAGTTTTTACAGTTTTAGTTTTGCTAATAGCCGTAATTAAATCTATGGAAATATTGTTAAATGGCAAGAACAAAGAAACTATTGACGAGTCTATAGATATTATTGACAACAATACTAAAATAAATGATGTAGCTGATGAAGATTCTTTGGAACTTGTAGCTGCAATTACTGCGGCTATAGCATCATCTATGGGAGTAAGTCAAAGTAAAATTAGAGTTGTAAATATAAATAGGACTGAAGATATAACGCCTTCATGGGCTAAAAATGGAAGAATAGAGCAAATACAAAATAGATTATAATCGGAGGTAGGCAATGAAAAAGTTTAATATAACTGTTAATGGTAATCAATATGAAGTAGAAGTAGAAGAAATTAAAGATTCTACAGTTAGCAATTCTAAAGTAGTACAGGCACCAAAAGCTACTACTCAAACAGCAGCACCAAAAACTGAAGTTAAAAAAGCAGTTGTTACAGCTGGTGAAGGCAGTGTAAAAGCACCTATGCCGGGAACAATTAATGACGTAAAAGTATCAGAAGGACAAGCTGTAAAAGCTGGAGAAGTATTACTAATTCTTGAAGCTATGAAAATGGAAAATGAAATAATGTCTCCTGCTGATGGAGTTGTTAAGCAAATAGCTGTCACTAAAGGTACATCTGTAAGTTCAGGAGATGTTCTAGTAGTAGTACAGTAATTACAGCTAAAAGGTCAACTACGAAAACTAGACGTTTTGAGTATATGACTTAAACAGAAAGGAGATAGCTTATGATTCAGGTTATATTAGAATTTCTTAATTCTACTGGTATAGCTCATATATCGTTAGGTCAAATAGGTATGATATTAGTAGCTTGTATTTTATTTTATTTAGCTATTGCAAAAGGATTTGAGCCACTACTATTAGTCCCTATTGCATTTGGAATGTTGCTTGCCAATTTGCCCTTAGCCGGTATTATGGGTTCACCAGAGACACTTTTATACATAGATCCAATAGAGACTATGGATCAAGCACAAAAAGCTCAACAAGGCATATTTTCAGCTCATATGAAGACTAATTTGCCAGGAGGATTAATTTATTATTTATCGATGGGTAACAAACTTGGAATTTTTCCACCGCTTATATTTTTAGGTGTAGGAGCTATGACGGATTTTGCGCCACTTATTGCAAATCCTAAAGCTTTGCTTCTTGGAGCTGCCGCTCAATTTGGAATATTTTTTACTTTCTTTGGAGCAATTGCACTTGGTTTTACAGCCCAAGAAGCTGCATCAATAGGTATTATTGGTGGAGCAGATGGACCAACAGCTATATTTTTAACTACAAAATTAGCTCCACATTTACTAGGACCAATAGCGGTAGCTGCTTATTCCTACATGGCTCTTGTACCAGTAATACAACCTCCTATTATGAGAGCTCTTACTACTGAAGAAGAAAGAAAAATAGTAATGAAGCAACTTAGGACTGTAAGTAAAAAAGAAAGAATAATTTTTCCTATAGTTGTAACTATAATTGTTTCTTTGATATTGCCTCCAGCAGCTACTTTAATTGGTATGCTTATGCTTGGGAATTTATTTAAAGAATCTGGAGTAACTGAAAGGCTAAGCAAGACAGCTACAAATGAACTTATTAATATAGTTACTATATTATTAGGAATATCAGTTGGAGCTACTGCAAATGCAGAACAATTCCTGACTCTTCAAACCATACAAATAATAGTTCTTGGAGTTGTAGCTTTTGGAGTAGGATCAGCTACAGGAGTTATACTAGCAAAGATTCTTAACAAGTTTTCTAAAGATCCAATAAACCCGCTTATAGGTTCAGCAGGAGTATCTGCAGTACCAATGGCAGCAAGAGTTTCTAATAAAGTTGGGCAAGAATCAAATCCCGCGAATTTCTTACTTATGCATGCCATGGGACCTAACGTTGCAGGCGTAATTGGTTCAGCTGTAGCAGCAGGGGTAATGCTAAGCTTATTCAACTAATTAAAGCAGCCAATTGGCTGCTTTTTTCCAGAGAAAAAGTGCATATAAGCTGATTGTGAGGAGAAATATTATGAATAAAACTATAATTCAAATGCTATTGGATTCCGATAATCAATATGTTTCAGGGCAATATATATCTGAAAGGCTTGGAATTACTAGGGCAGCAGTATGGAAGAGGATATCAAAATTAAAAGAATTAGGATTTGAAATTGAATCAGTTACAAAAAAAGGTTATAAACTGATATCTTATCCAGACATATTAAATGAAGAACTTATTGAAATAGGAATGAAATCAGATTTTATAGGACATAATGTGAAAGTACTTGAAAGTGTTGACTCAACAAATGATTATGCAAAGAAAAATGCTAAAGAATTGCTTGATGGCAGTATGATTATATCTCTAGAGCAAGTAAAAGGTAAAGGGAGAAGGGGTAGAAACTTTCATTCTGGAAAAGGAGATGGAATATACCTATCTATAATATTAAAACCTGGTTTTGAACCAGCTAAAGCACCTTTTATAACCAGTATAGCTGGAGCTGCTCTTCTAAATACTTTTAATAAATATAACATAGAATCAAAAGTGAAATGGCCTAATGATATTTTAATTAAAGGTAAGAAGCTTGCAGGAATTCTTACAGAAATGTCAGCTGACATGGAATTTATAGAATATGTAGTTTTGGGAATTGGAATAAATGTAAGTGGATTAGAATTCCCTCATGAACTTAAAAATGTTGCTACATCACTTAAATTAGAAGGTTATGATTTAAAAAAATTAAATATTATATGGCAATTTGTATATGAATTTGAGCTTCTGTATAATTTATACTTAAATGAAAATACCAGTGAAGTAGTGAATATATTAAGAAACAATTCAAGTGTACTTGGAAAGCAAATAAATGTACATTATATGAATGAAATTGAAAGTGCTATAGCTGTTGATATTAATAATCAAGGAGCGCTTATTATCAAGACTCAAGATGGTGAAGTAAAAGAGTTAAGCTCAGGAGAAATTTCTATACGATAGGGGTGATTGCTATAAAAACAACTGTAAAAGGAATCAAAATTGGAAATCTACAAGATGAACAGGCTCTCACTGGGGTAACAGTAATTTTATGTGAAAATGGAGCTACTGCAGGCGTTGATGTAAGAGGAAGTGCACCTGGAACTAGGGAAACGGATTTACTTGATCCAGTAAACACAGTGGATAAAGTCCACGCTGTTGTACTTTCAGGAGGTTCAGCTTTTGGACTAGCTGCATCTACTGGAGTTATGAAATATCTAGAAGAAAGAGAAATTGGTTTTGATGTAGGAGTAACAAAAGTTCCGATAGTTTGCCAAGCAGTTTTGTTTGATCTTTTGCTAGGTGATTATAAAGTGAGACCAGATGAAGTTATG
>CAZFTH010000083.1:0-6742 GCA_964521745.1 uncultured Peptostreptococcaceae bacterium | reverse complement strand
CAACTGCAGTAGGTTTAGCTTCTGGATACGAATCTTCTGAGTTTGCACTTTCACTTGTCCTTGCACTTGTAGTAATGTATGATGCTGCGGGAGTAAGACGATCAGTAGGGAAACAAGCTCAAATACTAAATGCAATTATTGATGATTTTCAAAAACATAGAAAAGATCCTTTGAATGAAGAAAGACTTAAGGAACTTATTGGTCATACACCAGTAGAAGTTTTTGCAGGAGCTATTTTAGGCATATTAATTGCACATTTAGTGGTTTAATTTAAATGTTATGAAAGAGAGAGTTGATATGTATAGATACCTTAATAAAATAAAAAAACCAAGAGATTTAAATGAGTTATCAACTCATGAGATTGAAGAACTTTCGAAAGAGATTAGAAAATTTTTAATAAAATCTGTATCTAAAACTGGAGGGCATCTAGCATCAAATCTGGGAGTAGTTGAATTAACGCTTGCTATTCATAGTGTCTATGATACAGAAAAAGACAAGCTTATATTTGATGTTGGACATCAGTCATATGTTCATAAATTACTAACTGGAAGAAAAGAACTGTTTTCTACATTAAGGCAATATGAGGGACTAAGTGGTTTTCCTAAAAGAAAAGAAAGTCTACATGATTGTTTTGAAACAGGGCATAGTTCAACATCGATATCTGCAGGTCTTGGGATGGCATTAGGCAGAGATTATGTTCAAGATGATTTTAAAGTAATTTCTATAATTGGAGATGGGGCATTAACAGGTGGATTGGCCCTAGAAGGATTAAATCATCTAGGCAGTACTAATACTGATATGCTAGTTATTTTAAATGATAACGATATGTCTATATGTAAAAATGTAGGTGGTCTATCTAACTCTCTTTATAATCTTAGAATGACAAAAGTTTATAGAAAGTTATCAAAAAATATGATAAATTTTATTAGTTCAGTTCCAGTTGTTGGTGTTAAAGCTACAAATGCTGCTGTTAGAATAAAAGATAGTTTAAAACATATGGTAATGCCTGGAGCATTCTTTGAAGAAATGGGTATAAAATATTTTGGACCTGTAGATGGGCATGATTATAAAGCATTAGTTCATGCGTTAAAAGAGCTAAATATTATTGAAGGTCCTAAGATACTTCATGTTTTAACTACAAAAGGTAAAGGGTATAAATATGCTCAAGATAACCCTAGTGATTACCATGGAGTAAGTAAATTTGATATTGCCAAAGGAGTAGTTTCTAATACTCAAATTACTTACTCTAATGTAGCTGGAACTACATTAAGAGATATATTTTATAAAAATAATAAAAGTGTTGCAATAACAGCTGCAATGATAAGCGGTACAGGACTTGATCTATTGATTGAGAGCCATAAAGAAAAAGTAATTGATGTAGGAATAGCTGAAGAACATGCAGTAACTCTAGCTGCTGGATTAGCAAGTACTGGGATAAAGCCTTATTTCGTAGTTTACTCAACTTTCTTACAAAGAGCGTATGATCAAATTTTACACGATGTAGCCCTACAAGATTTAGCAGTTACATTTTTAATTGATAGGGCAGGATTAGTTGGGGAAGATGGAGAAACACATCATGGTGTTTTTGATATCGGGTTTCTATCGACGATTCCTAATTTAACAATAATGTCGCCTAGAGATAATATTGAACTTAAAAATATGATTGAATTTTCCCAATCCTATAATCATCCTATTGCAATAAGATATCCAAGAGGTAAGGCTATTGAATTGAATTATTTAAGAGATATGGATTTAATGAAATGGGAATGGTTATGTGATGAACCTAAAATTGCGATAGTAGCAGTAGGAAAAATGGTTGAAACGGCTTTGAGAATAAGAGATAATTTATTTGTTATGGGAATTAAAGTGAGTGTAATTAATGCTAGATGCATAAAACCTATGGATAATGATAGCGTTAAAAAACTAAGTGAAAAAATGAATTATATTTTTTCTATAGAAGATCATGTATATTCTGGTGGATTTAGTTGTCAACTAAAACAAAATCTGTTTGATAAAAGTTATTTTGGAAAATTTAAATCTTTCACTTTACCTGATGATTTTATAGAACATGGAAATGTAGACATTTTATTTGATAAACTAGGACTTGATAGTGATAGTATATGTCAAAGTATTGTTAATTTTATTAGTTATAATGATGAGTATGAGGAAATTTCATGAAAAAAAGACTAGATGTATTATTGGTTGAAAAAAATATATGCTTAACTAGGGAGAAAGCAAAAAGAAATATAATGGCTGGAAATGTGTATGTGAATAATATACTTTGTGATAAACCTGGAACTATGATAGATGAAAAGGAAAATATAATATTAAAAAACGAAGCATTAAAATATGTCAGTAGAGGTGGTCTGAAATTAGAGAAAGCAATAATGGAATTTCGAATTGATTTAAAAAACAAAACTTGTATGGATATTGGAGCGTCAACGGGAGGGTTTACAGATTGTATGCTCCAAAATGGGGCAAAGAAAGTTTATTCAATTGATGTAGGATATGGCCAGCTTGATTGGAAATTGAGAAATGATTCAAGAGTTGTTTGCATGGAAAGAACAAATTTTAGGTATATTGATTCTAAATTGTTTGAAAATAATATTATTGAATTTGCGAGCATAGATGTATCTTTTATATCTTTAAGAATAATATTGCCAGTATTAGTAAACATATTACCCTCTAATAATTTTGATATTGTAGCTTTAATAAAGCCTCAATTTGAAGCTGGGAGAGAAGAAGTTAAAAAAAATGGTGTAATAAGAGATAAAGAAGTTCATAAGAGAGTAATAAATGAAATAATTGACTTTGCTGAGTCGCTAGAATTAATATTAAACGACATTTCTTTTTCGCCAATCACTGGACCTAAAGGAAATATTGAATTTCTTGTACATTTAAGAAATAAATCAGAATTATATTTTGACAATATGTCACATATTGATATTGACGAAGTTGTTGAAAAAGCTCATGAAAGCTTAATATAATATTCGATTGTTGAAATAATAGTTTTTTGAAAATAGTCAAAGTGACCATTTAAAAAACAAAGTTTCGAATCTTTATTAGATGATGCCGATTTAGGCATATGACTTTGAGCTTGTTTATCAATATTAAAATAGAAGATAAAAAAGGATTAACTACTTTGGAATTTTGAGGTAGTTTTCTGTCAAAAAACTTATATCCAAAAATGGGGGAAACTTATCCGTTTCTATATATTGAAATCAAGCAACAAAGGCCATTACAGAATTCTGCAATGAGCTATATATAAAAATATAAAAGGGGGGAGTAATTTGAAACAACAAAGACATTCTAAAATTTTAGAAATTATTGAAAATAAAGAGATTGATACACAAGATGAACTTGTTTTAGAATTAGGAAGAGCTGGAATCCAAGTGACTCAAGCTACTATTTCTAGAGATATAAAAGAACTTAAATTAGTTAAAGTTTTAGGCGCAAATGGGGAATATAAATATGCTTCTTTAAGAGAATCAGATAAAAGTTCTTTTGATAAACTACTTAGATTTGTAAAAGAAGTTCTACTATCCATTGATTATTCAGAAAACGTAGTTTGCTTGAAAACAGTTGACGGAGCAGGAAACTTGGTGGCTAAAGTTATAGATTCCTTGGAAGAAAAAGAAATTTTAGGTACAATTGGTGGTACTGATACAGTATTTGTTTTGATGAAAAATAGGGAAGACATTCCAGGTTTTGTTGAAAGGTTTGGTAAACTTTTATAAATAGGAGACTATTCATGTTAAAAGAACTATGTATAAAGGATTTTGCATTAATAGAGTATTCAAAAGTAATTTTTTTTCAAGGTTTTAATATATTTACTGGGGAAACTGGAGCAGGGAAATCGATTATAATTGATGCTTTATTATTTGCGCTTGGTAAAAGGGCAGATAAATCATTCATTAGAAAAAATAAAACTAAAACAACAATTGAAGCTATTTTTTATATAGAGGAAAGTAATAAAGAAATTATAATAAAACATCTGTCTGATGAAGATATTGATATTGATGAAGATATGATTATTCTTCGAAGAGAAATTTATGAGGATGGTAAAAGTACATGTAGAATTAATGGAAAACTAGTTACTAGAGCTTTTTTAAAATTAATTACTTCACTTATAATTACTATTCATAGTCAAAATGAATTTTCAGATATACTGAACAAAGAATCGCAACTAAATATACTGGATGATTTTATCGGTTTAAAATCAGATGAAAATTATGTATCGTATAAAAAATTATATTTAACTTATAAGTCAAAACAAGAAGAATTAAACCAAATTATAGATAAATATGATAATTCATCTATGTTAAGAGAGTTAGATATTCTTGAATATCAAATAAAAGAAATAGAAGACACAAAATTAAACAAAGAAGAATTTGATGGACTTGAATCTAAAATTGTCTTGTTAGAAAACTCAGAAGAAATATCTACTTTAATTAATAATATTTATAGTTATACGTATTCAGACTCTGATAATTTACTAAAGAAAATTATGTTATTTAAAGATTCACTAAACAAATATTCTCAATCGGATAAGCTAATTTCTATTTGGAATGAAACTTTTATTGAGATTTATTATAAGCTAGAGGATATGGCTCTTAATATAAGAGATAATTTAGATAAATTTAATTACGATTATAATAAACTTTCAGAATTGAAGTTAAGATATAGTGATATAAATAAAATCTTATTAAAATATGGTAAAGATATAGATTCCGTATTTGATTATCTTGAAGATTTATACGAACGAAAAAAATATTTGGAAAATATAGATTCTAATATAGTTAATTTAAGAAAAGATATTTTTAATATAGAAAAAGAGCTCAATATATATTCCCAACTAATCTCTAAAAAACGTAATGAAGGTATTTCTAAACTTAAAAAATCAATTATTGAAGAATTAATTTCATTAGATATGGTAAATGTAAGCTTCGAAATCAAACTTGATACTCTTTGCGAATACAATATGAATGGCAAAGACGAAATCTTATTTTTGATAACTTTTAATAAAGGTGAGGAACTAAAACCATTCAATAAAATTGCGTCAGGGGGAGAAATATCTAGGTTTATGTTAGCTTTGAAAAAGGTAAGTGCAACATTTGATAATATTTCTACTATTGTATTTGATGAAATAGATACGGGAATTAGTGGTAAGGCCGCAAAAGTTGTTGCAGAAAAACTAAAAGATATATCAAATTATAGACAGATAATTTGTATAACTCATCTTCCACAAATTGCTGCAAAAGGTGATTACCATTATGCTGTAAATAAATCAGAAGAAGATAATAAAACATATTCTAATATAAAAATTTTAAGTGAAGAAGAAAGAATATCTGAAATTGCTAAAATGATAAGTGGTGATGAATCTTCAGATATCTCTCAAGAATATGCAAAAGAAATGATAAAATTAAAATGATTTAGAGATAGACTCCTTTAATAGGAGTTTTATTTGTTACTTTTCAGATATTGTAATATGGTATAATAAACTTTGAATGCAATTGATATATGCATAAGTTTATGGAGGAAATAAAATGTTGTTTAAAGGAAAAATAGCTAAAGATAAGAGAACAAAGGATTTAGCCAAAAGAATAAAGCCTAGTGAAATAGCTTTAATAGATCATAAGGATTTAGATGAAATAGCTGCCAATTCTTTAGTTAATTCAAAGATTAAAGCTATAATAAATCAATCTCCATCAATTAGCGGTAAATATCCTAATAAAGGACCAAGTATCTTGTTAGATAATGGAATATTTATTCTTGACGTAGATGAAGAATTAATGAATAGAGTTAATGATGGTGATTATATTGAAGTTGATGATTTGGGTAATGTTTTTAAAGATGAAGAGATAATCAGTGTAGGTTCAATAATTGATAAAAAAAAGATTGATAGTTTAACCAAATTTGCATATGAAAATATTTCAGAGGAATTAGAGAAATTCATTGATAATACTATTGAGTACGCAAAAAAAGAAAAAGGGATGATTTTAGGAGATATAGTTATTCCAAGCCTAAAAACTAAATTTAATAATAAGCATGTTTTAATAGTAGTTAGAGGACAAAATTATAAAGAAGATTTATCGACAATAAGGTCATATATTGATGAAGTCTCACCTATATTAGTAGGAGTGGATGGTGGAGCAGATGCTCTACTGGAGTTTGGGTTAATCCCTGATTTAGTTGTTGGTGATATGGATAGTATTAGTGATGAATGTTTAAAAAAGTCAAAGGAAATAGTTGTCCATGCTTATCCTGATGGAAGGGCTCCTGGTCTTTCTAGAATTGAAGAACTTGGATTAGAATCGGTTGTACTTCCTTCGCCTGGAACAAGTGAAGATATTGCAATGCTAATAGCATATGAAAATAATGCAGAGCTGATTGTTGCTGTAGGTACCCATTCAAATATAATTGATTTCTTAGAAAAAGGTAGAAAGGGGATGTCAAGTACATTCCTAGTTAGACTTAAAATAGGATATAAATTAATTGACGCAAAAGGGGTTAATTTGCTTTATAAGGGCAGTTTAAAACTGAAATACGTTTGGTGGCTTTTTATAGCAGCTATGTTTCCAATATTGATTCTTATATATTTGTCTCAGCCTATGCAGCAAATAATAAAACTGTTGGAAATACAGCTTAAAATTTTATTGAATTTTTAAAGGAGGATAAAATATGTTTATCAATATAAAATATTTTATTGTAACTATTGCGGCAGTGTTTTTTTCACTAGGCA
>CAZFTH010000082.1:0-6753 GCA_964521745.1 uncultured Peptostreptococcaceae bacterium | reverse complement strand
GTATAAACCTGCAGGTAGTTAAAGAAAAAACCACCTGTAATAAGTAAGAAAAGAAAAAGGACTATTCTTTTTACTCCGCTTATAGCCTCTTCTTTTGGAATACTTCCTATAGGAGAAATATAGTCATCGATAGCTATCTTAATCATCCAAGGCCTAGCAAGGTCGACTACAGTAGCTAATAGTATCATGAAAAAACTAAGAGCTAGAAGTCCTCTATATGGCTTAGCATAGGACATTAGTCTTTTCATAAGAGATACATCAAAGCCCTTATCTTGAATTTCACTTTCTTCAAACTGTCCCATACTACACCTCCTTTTCTAGCTTTTCTTCTAGTAATTGTTTTTTATAAAGGTCTTCATAGGCGCCCTTTTGAACTAGTAACTGGCTATGGCTTCCTCTTTCAGCTATCATTCCATTTTCCAAATAGAGTATCTCATCAGCATCCTTAATAGCTGAAATTCTATGAGATATAATAATGCTTGTTCTGTCTTTCATAACTTCCTTAAGATGTCCTAAGATTTTTTCTTCGGTTTTTGTATCAACTGCAGATAGGCAGTCGTCTAAAATTAAAATATCTGGATTTTTAATAAGAGCTCTAGCGATTGCTATTCTTTGCTTTTGACCACCAGATAAGGTAACACCTTTTTCTCCTACTACAGTGTCGTAACCTTGAGGAAATTCTCTTATATCTTCATCTATAGCTGCTATTTTAGCAACTTCCACCACTCTTTCCCTAGAAAGCTCAGGATTAGAAAATGCTATATTTTCATGAATACTACAGGAAAATAAAAAAGCTTCTTGAGGAACATATCCTATTTTTTCTCTTAATCTCTTATGTTTTAAATCTTCTATATCTATATTGCTGATTTTTATATGGCCATTGCTATGAGAGTAAAACCTAAGTAATAAAGATGACACTGAAGATTTTCCGCTACCAGTTTTTCCTACTATAGCTAAAGAATTCCCTTTTTTTATGTGAAAATCTATATTTTCAAGCGCAAAATTTTCACTTTGGGGATACTTAAATGAAACATTTTCAAAACTTATTTCTGGAGCAAAATTATGTGGCCAAATAGCAGTTTCTTTATCTATTAGGGCAGGAGTGGTATCTAGGATTTCATTAATTCTCTTAATGGAAGCAACCCCTCTTTGCATACTGTTAATAACCCAGCCTATAGCCATCATAGGCCAAATAAGCATACCTAAATAAGTTATAAAAGCGACTAAATCTCCTAGAGATAATGTGCCATTTATAACCATAGTTCCGCCCTTGAGAAGAGCTATAAGAAAACTAACAGATGATATAAAACCTATCATCGGAAACATAAAGCCATGAATAGCAGCGAGTTTCATATTTTTTTTTACATAAAGTTCACTTGCATCCTTAAAATTATCAAGAGAAGATTCTTCTCTTACAAAGGATTTTATAACTCTGATACCACTTATAGATTCTTGGGTATGGTCACTTAGTCCAGAAAAAGCTTCTTGAACCTGCTTATAAAATTTTTGGATTTTTTTGCCCAAAAATGTAACAAGAGCTGCCATTATGGGAAGTGGTAAAAGAGCCCATAAAGTAAGTTTTGGATTAATAGTAGAAAACATTATTAGCATAGTGGTAATAGATATTACTATAGCATCTGTAGTCATAATTACTCCAGGCCCAAATGACATACGAATAGCTTGGATGTCATTGGTGGCATGGGCCATTAAGTCACCCGTTTTTTTGTAATTAAAGAATTCAGGAGTCATATTTTCTAAATGAACGAAAAGCTTGCCCCTAAGCCAGCATTCTAGTTTCCTAGCACTTCCTATAATATTCATACGCCAAAAATATCTAAATATAGCTACTAGACAGGCTATTGCTATAATTATAAAGCCGTAAATTATAATGCTGTTGATGCCTATATTTTTAGATTTTATTGAATCTGTTATAATTCCTATGATTTTTGGTGGTATAAGTTGTAAGATATCAACTAGGATAAGAGCAATTACTCCAAGTGTATAATGCCGTTTGTGTTCGATTAAAAAATCTTTAAGGTGCCTTAGTAGATACATAATTATGCTCCTTTTATTGTTGTTTATTTAAAATATTTTTTTGAAAATTTAAAGTTTTTACCAAAATATTATATCATATAAAAAAAGTTAAACAGGAATTAATCAAGACTTTGGAGAGATTTTTAGAAATAATTTAAAAAAAATATTGATTTTAAAATTTTCATGTGCTAAAATTTTAAAATCATAAACTTGCAGTTGTTTCTTTGCCGCCGGGTAAAGAGATTAGGCGTCAGATTTCCTATCGTTAGGCCATTGAAGATAGGAAGTACTGGCGCTTTTTTGTTATTTATAATTTTGAGAGAAGGAAGCTTATGAAAATGATTATGGACTTTAAAAATAAGAACATATTAAAAGATTTTATAAAATATTCATTATCAAATGTACTGGGGATGATTGGTCTATCTTGCTATATACTAGCAGACACATATTTTGTTGCAAACGGTATAGGCTCTGATGGACTAGCAGCTCTTAATCTTGCTATCCCAGTTTATAGTTTTATTCATGGTAGCGCACTTATGCTAGGAATAGGAGGCGTTACAAAATACGCTGTACATAAAAGCCAGGGGTCAAATCAGAATGCAAATAGTGTATTTACAAACACAATTTATCTGGCCCTTATAATTTCCCTAGTATTTATGCTGGTAGGCTATTTTTATTCCGATAATCTTGCTAATTTATTGGGAGCTGATAGTAAGATATTTACTATGACAAATATCTACCTAAAAATTATGCTTTTATTTACACCCTTGTTTATTGTAAATGAAATCTTAATTTGTTTTGTTCGAAACGATTCAAGACCTAGGCTTTCCATGATAGCTATGCTAATTGGGAGCCTTTCTAATATTATCCTAGACTATATATTTATATACGAACTTAAGATGGGTATGTTAGGAGCAGTTCTTGCAACAGGAACTTCTCCACTTGTGAGCATGGCCTTTATCTCTAGTCATTTTATTAAGAAAAACAACACATTTCACTTTGTAAGAGATAAAATTAGAATAAGTAATATAAAATCTATATTTTCTCTAGGGATTCCCTCTCTTATCACAGAGATGTCAGCGGGTCTTGTTATGATAGTGTTCAACCTTATAATATTAGACCTCGAGGGAAATATAGGAGTAGCAGCATATGGAGTGATTGCAAATATAGCGTTGGTAGTAACTGCTATGTTTGTAGGGATAGCTCAGGGGATACAGCCCCTAATAACTAGGGCATATGGAAGCAAGCAAAAAAATATCATTATAAAAACTCTTAAATATGCATTATTAACAATGCTTGGGCTAGCAATTGTTATATATATAGTTACATCAGTATTTGCAGGATCCATAACTATGCTCTTTAATAGTGAAGGTGATTTAAGATTACAAGAAATAGCAATTCTTGGACTTAGGATTTACTTTACTTCAGGTATATTTGCAGGATTTAACATAATAATTTCCATGTACTTTACATCCACTGAAAACCCAGCTCCTGCTCAGCTTATATCTCTGATAAGAGGATTCTTCCTAATCATACCTCTTGCTTTTATACTCTCAAGAGCATTTGGGATTATTGGAGTGTGGATTACCTTTCCGCTTACGGAGGCTATGGTAGCTATAACTGTAGCGCTGTTTTTAACAAAAAAATTGCAAACGCCTAAGACAAAATGTTAAGAGAAGCTACGAAGGCAAATTACTAATAAGAAAAACTATTTAATAGAAGCATAATTTAACGGCTATGTATTGGCGTATATTATATAAAATGGAGGAGATAAATATGAGTTTTTTTACTTACAAAGATGTCTATTTTGAAGAGGGGATAAAGGTTTTGGAAGTCAATTTGCTTCCAGAAAAATATTGTAATTTTGACTGCATATTTTGCCCTATAGGGCGTTCCAAAAATAAAATTGATGAGAAAGTTTCATTTGAGGATCAGGGACAAGCTATCAAAGAGCTTTTAGAAAGAATAGTCAAAAATGAAATAGAGCTAGTATTTATTAATTCAAAAGGAGAAGCCTTTGTAAACGAAAAGCTAAGTGAAATAATTGAGTTAATAAAATCTAAAAATGTAAAGGTGCGTCTGCTTTCAAATGGATATGTGCTAGGCAAGGATGAATATAAAAAAATAGCTAATAAATGCGATGAAGTAATTGGAGAGCTAAAAGTCTTAGAAGAAGAGGATTTTCAAAAGGTGCAAAGGCCAATAGCTGGGTATACTATAGAGGAATATATATCCAATATGATAGAGTTTAAAAAGCAGTATAAAGGCAAGTTTATATTTGAAATCACCATCATAAAGGGATATAATGATGACCAAGAATCAATAACAAAGCTAAAAGCTATAATAAAACAGCTACAGCCGGAGGAAATACAAGTAGTGAGACTAGAAGAAGAGCATTTTCAAAAGAAATTAGGCATATCTGATGAACGCTTTGAGCAGATAAAAAGGGAATTGATGTAACCGTATATAAAAAACTATATTAGGAGGAAAAAATTATGAAAAAATTTGTAATTGAAAATGAATTCTGGGAGCTGTTTCCAACTGCAAAAATAGGAATCATCGTAGCCAATGATATTGATAACACCATAAAAGATGAAGCTAAATATGCTCCTATGCTAGCAGCTGCAGAAAAAGAAACAGATAAGTTCTTTACTGAAGGGGATTTTAGCAAAAATCCTGTAATAAAAGTTTGGAGAGAAGCTTTTACAAAATTCAAGACTAAAAAAGGTGCGAGATCTTCAATTGAAGCCTTACTAAAAAGAGTTTATAACGAAAACCACATAGGGACAATCAATCCTCTAGTTGATATATATAACTCAATATCTCTAAAATACGGTATGCCGTGTGGAGGAGAGGATATAGAAACCTTTGTAGGAGATGTAAGACTTACCAAGGCAATAGGTGATGAAGATTTCATAACTCTAGGCTCAGAAGAAAGCGCGCCACCATATGAAGGCGAAATAGTATACAAAGACGACAAGGGAGCTATCTGCAGATGCTGGAACTGGCGTGAATCTGTAAGAACTATGCTCACAGAAAATACGAAGCATGCTTTCTTATGTATAGAGCTAGTTGATGAAACTAGAACTGAGGATTTTGAAGCTGCCCTAAATGAACTATCTGGTCTAGTGACAGAAAACTTGGGAGGCACAGCTAAAATTTCTATATTGGATATAAACCATAAGGAATTAGTAATAGTCTAAGAATAAAATTACTAGATTGAATATAAATTGCGTATTTAACAATAGCTACTTAACAAGAAAAATTATATATAAAAAAATTGGAAAACGATATCCTCCAATGCTTTGAAAAAACTAAAAAATAAATGTCTCTAATTCATTGACAAGGTCAGATTATTTTGATATCTTATAATACAATCAAACTAAATAACGAACATTTCAAATGTTTTTCCCTCATATAATACCGGTAATATGGACCGGAAGTCTCTACCGAAAACCGTAAATTTTCGACTATGAGTGGATCGCTGTGTATATTAAAATTGAGGAATACACTCGTGCGGCCACTCTATGCGCCCACGGGTGTTTTTTTGTAACAATTTTCAACTTATTAGTTAAATTTTAGTATTCAAACAGGAGGAAATAATCTAATGGCAAAAATTCTGAAAGAAGCACTTACCTTCGACGACGTACTTTTAGTTCCGCAAAAATCTAACGTACTACCATATCAGGTAGATACATCCACTTACCTAGCAAAAACAGTAAGACTAAATATCCCTATAGTGAGTGCTGGTATGGACACAGTAACTGAGCATGGGATGGCGATAGCAGTAGCAAGAGAAGGTGGTATAGGAATCATACACAAAAACATGACTATAGCAGAGCAGGCTCTAGAGGTAGACAAGGTAAAGCGTTCAGAACATGGTGTTATAGTAGATCCATTTTTCTTAACAAAAGATAAAACTCTAGGAGAAGCAGATTCTCTAATGGGAAGATACCGTATATCTGGAGTACCTATAGTAGATGAGCAAGATAAACTTATAGGAATCCTTACAAACAGAGATATCAGATTCGAAACAGATTTCACTAAAAAAATCGAAGAAGCTATGACAAGCGAAAACCTAATCACAGCACTTGAAGGAGTTTCATTAGAAGAAGCTCAGCATATACTAGCTAAACACAAAATAGAAAAACTTCCTATAGTAGACAAAGATGGATACCTAAAAGGACTAATAACTATAAAAGACATTGAAAAGAAAATCAAATTCCCTAACTCAGCAACTGATAGCCAAGGTAGACTTCTTTGTGGGGCGGCAGTAGGCGTAACTGAAGACATGATGGAAAGAATAGATGCTTTAGTAAATGCTAAAGTAGATATCATAGTAATAGATACAGCTCATGGACATTCTCAAGGAGTAATTCAGGCAGTTAAAAAATCTAAAGAAAAATATCCAGAGCTTCCAGTAATAGCTGGAAACGTAGCAACTGGACCAGCTACAAGAGAACTAATCGAAGCTGGAGCGGACTGCGTTAAGGTAGGAATAGGACCTGGCTCAATCTGTACTACAAGAGTAGTAGCAGGAGTAGGAGTACCTCAAATATCAGCAGTTATGGATTGCTACGATGAAGCTTCTAAGCACAATATTCCAATAATAGCAGATGGTGGAATCAAATACTCTGGAGACGTAGTAAAAGCAATCGCAGCTGGAGGCTCAGCAGTAATGCTAGGCTCACTGCTTGCAGGAACTAAAGAAAGCCCAGG
>CAZFTH010000081.1:0-6882 GCA_964521745.1 uncultured Peptostreptococcaceae bacterium | reverse complement strand
TATCCTATCAAGAAATCTACTAAAACCCCTTAGGTCACTTATTTTAACTACTGAAAAAGTCAGCGATGGAGATTTCAAAGTCAGAAGTACTGTCACTTCGAATGATGAATTTTCAGTACTTTCTATGAGCTTCAACTCAATGCTTGACGATATAGAAAATCTACTAACCCAAAGGGATGAAAATTATATTAAAACGGTTACAGTTCTTGCCAATGCAATTGAAGCATCTGACGAATATACTAGAGGTCATTGCGATAGAGTGGGAGAGATAGCTTTAAAGATTGCTGATAAGCTTAATTTAACAGCTGAGCAGAAAAGTAACTTGAGATTTGCTTGCATACTTCACGATGTGGGAAAGATAGGTATAAGTGATAGGATATTAAATAAGCCAGCTAAATTAACTGAAAATGAATATGAAATTATAAAAAAACATCCAGAAATAGGTTTTGATATAATTAAGGAGATAGATTTTTTAGAAGAACCTGCTAAGATTATGTTGCAGCATCATGAAAGAATTGATGGAAAAGGATATCCATATGGATTAAAAGATAAGGATATTAGAATAGAAGCAAAAATATTGGCTGTTGCAGATACTTATGACTCTATATCTTCTGCTAGAGTATATAGAGAAAGGGTATTTACAAATGATGAAATAAAGAAAGAACTTTTAAATAGTATAGGAAGTCAGTTAGATAAAGAGCTTGTAATTGCACTTTTGGATATTATAAAAGAATTTTAGAAAAAATTGATTTATAAACTTGAAAGGAGGATTAATTATTTTAAAATCTAATAAGGTTAAAGTTATTGTTTTATTAATACTTTTTACTATAGGAATAGCTGGAACTATTTATTCTTTTGAATTTAATCAAAAATCAGAAGAAGAAATATTTTTAACAGCAGCAGAAGTTCAGTGGTTAAATGAAAATAAAAATGATATAAAGATAGGTTATACTAATGATTATCCTCCAGTTGAGTTTTTAGAAAATAGTAAATATGTGGGTATATCTGCAGACTATTTTAAACTCTTAGAAAAAAAGTTGGGTTTTAAAATCAATATGGTTGAGTTTGACAATTGGGATGAACTGATGGAAAAGGCTAAGTCTAGAGAAATATCTGGAATTACAGCTGCAACTAAAACTCCAGAAAGAAGTGAATACTTGGATTTTACTGTACCGTATATATTGAATCCAAATGTTATTATAACTAGAAAAAATTTTTCTGAGAATCTTACTTTTGAGAAGTTAGCAAATACAAGTATGGAAATTTTAGTTGTAGAAGGATATGACATAACTGAGTTTTTGAATGAGAGATTTCCGAAACTTGAATATAAAACTGTTAAGACTCCTAGTGAAGGTATTAGGATGGTTGCTTTTGCAGAAGCCGACGCTATGATTGTAGAAATTATGACTGCTTCTTCTGCTATAGAAAGAGATAATATAAGTAATTTAGTAGTAAACGTTGAGACTCCTTATGAATCTAGTCTTTCTATTGCAACAAGGAGCGACTGGCCAATGTTAAGTACGATTTTTAATAAGGGTCTGGCTCAGATAAGTGAGCAAGAAAGAAAGTCCATAGAGCAAAAGTGGATGCCCTGGAGAAAAAAGAATTTATTTGAAAATAGGTATTTCTGGTTTGGACTTTTAGCTTTGCTGTTAGGGCTGAGCATTGTTATAATAGTCATATCAATGTGGAATGCTAGTTTGAAAAGGGCGGTAAGAGAAAAAACTAAAGCATTAGAAATTTCAAATGATAGATTGCTTTATAAGACTTATCACGATGAGTTAACCGGACTTTATAATAGAGCATATTTTGCAGAAGTAACACAAAATGTTGATAATTTGAAACTACCCCTGTCTCTTATAGTGGCTGATTTAAATTGCCTAAAAATTACTAATGACACATTTGGTCATGAAGCTGGAGATAAATTAATTATAAATATGGCAAAAATTATAAAAGATAATACAAAAGATGATTATATAGCTTGTAGGATAGGCGGAGATGAAATGATAATTCTAATGCCAGAAACTAACGAAAGTCAAAGTCTTGATATTTTGGCTAAGATAAAGCAAGCTACTATTTGTTCAGATGAAGACCCAATTAGACCACTTGTTGCTCTTGGGTCTGCTACCAAAAAAGATGAAAGTGAACATTTTAATAAGTTATTTAAGCGTGCAGAAGAGAAAATGTATGAAAATAAAATGGATGAAAGTGAATATACTTATGACAAAGTTATAGGGTCATTTAAAAAAGCTATACTTGAAAATGAATATGAAAGTCTAGAACACTATGAACGGCTAAAAGATTTATGCCTAAAATTAGGTAAAGAGTTAGATTTAGATAAAGCAGATTTGCATGCTCTTAGTTTGTTATCAGATTTACATGATATAGGAAAAGCAGGTATTGATAAGGAAATATTACTGAAAAAAGGACCCCTATCACACGATGAGTGGGAGAGGGTAAAAAGACATCCAGAACTTGGTTTTAAAATAGTAAGTTCTTCTGTCAAGTTCTCCCAAGTTGGAAAAGGAATCTTGGCTCATCACGAGCATTGGGATGGAAATGGGTATCCTCAGAGACTTAAAGGAGAAGAAATTCCTTTTATTGCTAGAATATTTTCGGTAGTAGAAGCCTATGATGTTATGACTCATGAAAGACCATACAAGAAAACATTTACAAAAGATGAGGCAATAAAAGAGTTGCAAACCTTTGCTGGAAGGCAGTTTGATTCACATGTGGTAGATGTTTTTATAAATAAAATAATATACAATTATTTAGTGTAATGATATAATTTTATAGTGCATTTTACTTAAATAAACAGGTAAATATAAATTACTAAGTTTTTAAAATTATTTGTTAAACGTTTTCTTAAGCCCGACACAACTTAAATATACATCTTTAGTAGAGCATAATATAATTTTAATATGAAGCAGTTTATTTAAATTGGAAGGAGAATTTCTAAATGGAAGTAAAACAAAGTAAAAAAACTTCAACAGACCCGTCGAAGTCTGTAAAAAACAAACGTGGGAGTATTAGAAGCAAGCTACTTATTATGCCTATAGCTTTAATTATTGTAGGTGTTATAATAATTGGACTTTTATCATCTTATTACACAAAAGAAAGTTTATTTGACCAGATGAGAAAGAACGGGATATTTATATCAGAGCAGTTTGTAAAAAGAGTATCTGATAACCAGCAATCATTAAATAATGCAAATGGAATACTAGAAGATATAATTAGAGGTGTTGGAAATAGTGTAATCAGTAATCAAGGGCAGATAAGCAATGATTATTTAGCAAGATTAGCAAATGATATGGGAGTAGATGAAATAAATTACACAGATGCAAATGGAAATATTACTTTTTCAAACCTAGAAAGCAGCTTGGGTTCTAGTTTTGGAGCTGATCACATATCTTATCCTGTGCTTTCTGGTAAGCAAAATGAGCTTATGGAAAATATAAGAAAAAGTAGAGAAACTGATGACCATTATAAATATGGATATGTAATTAATCCAAATGGTGGAATGGTTCAAGTTGGTTTACTTGCAAATGATATTAATGCCATGACAGAAAAATTCGGCTACCAAAAAGCCGTAGAAGATTTAGCTGAAGCAGAAAATATAGTTTACTCCCTATACATAGATAGTGAATATAAAGCCATTGCACATAGTAACAAGGACAGAATAGGTTTAGATTTATCTGAGGATAAAGGCGTTATAGGTGCTATAAAAAATGGAGAGATATTTTCTTCAGAAATATATTATGAAGTTAAGAAAGTAGATGTTTACGATGTTGTTTATCCAGTTGAAGTAAATGGACATGTAATTGGAGCTGTAAATATAGGTTATTCAGTTCAAGATGTTCAAGACGCAATAAGTAAAAATAGAATGATGATTTTATTGATTGGTCTTGGGATTATATTAGTTTTAGGCACTGTATTATATGTAACTACAACTAAAGTTCTTAATTTTATCAAAAATTTAAAAGGACAAGTTGCTTATATGGCTGAGGGAGATTTCAGTCATGATATAGATGAAAAACTACTTAAGAGCAATGATGAAATAGGAGATATAGCAGAGGCTATAGGGGATATGCAGATATCTATGAAGCATATAGTATCTCAGGTAATGGACAAATCAAGTCAAGTTGCAGCATCGTCTGAAGAACTTACTGCTACATCACAGCAAGCGGCTTCAGCATCTGAAGAAGTTGCTAGAACTATAGAAGAAATAGCAAATGGAGCAAGCTCACAAGCTAAGGACACTGAAAATACAGCTGAAAATGTAAATACTATGGGTGGTCTTATGGAGCAAGACGGAAAGTATTTAGAAGAATTAAATCAAGCTGCAAATTTAATTGAAAAAGAAAAAGAAGAAGGTTTTAAAATACTAAATGTACTAATTAATAAAACTAATGAGAGTACAAAATCTTCAAAAGAAGTCTATGAAATTATAATGAGTAACAATGAAAGCGCAGAAAAAATTGATACTGCAAGCACTATGATTCAAAGCATAGCAGATCAAACCAATCTACTTGCTTTAAATGCTGCTATAGAAGCTGCAAGAGCAGGAGAGGCTGGAAGAGGATTCTCAGTTGTTGCTGAAGAAATCAGAAAGCTAGCAGAGCAATCTAATAATTTTACATCTGATATTAAGGAAGTAATTAATGAACTTAAGTCTAAGTCTCAAAGCGCAGTAGATACTATGAATATAGTTCAAAATATAATTATGGATCAAACTTCAAGTGTAAAAGATACTGAAGGTAAGTTTGAATCTATAGCAAATGCCATAGATTCAGTAAATGATATAATTGAAAAGCTTAATTCTTCATCATTAGAGCTTATGGAGAAAAAGAATGTGATTGTTTCTCTTACTGAAAATCTATCAGCGGTTTCAGAGCAAAATGCTGCAGGTACACAGGAAGCTTCTGCTTCTATGGAAGAACAAGCTGCAACTATAGAAGAGATAGCAAATTCAGGAGAAGCCTTAGCTTCTATAGCTGAAGAATTGCAAGCACTGGTAGCTAAATTTAGAGTTTAGTTTAATAAATACAATAAATTAGTTATTTAAATAGGCTGTTTGATAAATAAGATAAAATATAATATATCTTTGAATTTCCTAGTGGAAGTCTATATATTGTGTTTAAACTTAATTATCTGACAGCCTATTTGTTTATAAGCACTATTTTAAAGCTTAGCGTGTACTTTTAGAAGTAAAGATGGTATCCTAGTTTATATGAAATTAGATAAAAATTATTTAACAAAGGGAGATGTATAAATGTATAGTTTTGATGGAAAAAAATCTAATTCAATAAAAATAAAGCTCTTGGTTATTCCTTTAGTTTTAATTTTGTTAGGGGTAGGAGCAATTGCTTTTGCATCCTCCTATCTTACAAGAGATGCTTTATTTCAGCAAATGAGAGATAATGGAGTTTTTACTGCTGAACAATTTGTAAAGCGAGTAAATGACAATCAGCAATCCATTAGTAATGCAAATAGACTTTTAGAAAATTCTATAAGAGGAATTGGAAAATCAATAATTACTAATCAGCAAATGATTAGCAATGAATTTTTAGCCCAGCTTGCAAAGGATATGGGAATTGATGAAATTAACTTTGTGGATCAAAATGGGACTATAATTTACTCAAACCTAGAAAGTAGCATAGGCTATACCTTTCCAGAAGACCACATATCTACTCCTGTAAAGGACGGAAAATTAGCTGATTACATGGAAGAAATAAGACAAAGTGCTGTAACAAACAGCTATTATAAGTATGGATATGTTCATAACGTAAATGGAGGAATGGTGCAGGTAGGAATTCTTGCTAATGACATAAATGCTATGACTCAGAAATTTGGGTATCAGGCAATAATTGAAGATATAGCAAAATCCGATAATATAGCATATGCCCTATATATGGACAGTATATATAAGGTGAAAGCTCACAGTAATCCAGAGCTGCTAGAGGGCTACCTAGTGGATGATATAGGGGCAAAGACAGCTATTCAAGATAAAAAGATTTATACTGCTACCGCAAATTATGAATCTCGTGAAGTATATGAAGTTGTATACCCTGTTGATGTAAACGGATATATAGCAGGGGCAGTTAAGATAGGGTATTCAATTGATTCTGTTCAAAAAGCTGTAACTAAAAATACAATGATGATTATGGGTGTTGGACTTGCTATCTTCCTATTGCTTGGAGCGGCACTATACTTTACTATTACTAAGGTAATTGCAGTAATAAATAAGCTTAAAAAGCAGATTTCAATCATGTCTGAGGGAGACTTTACAAATGACATAGACAAAAGCCTACTTTCAAACAGTGATGAGCTAGGAGAAATTGCAAAAGCCATAGACAATATGCAAGCATCCATGAAGGACATGATTTCAAAGGTTATAGATAAATCTTCGCTTGTAGCTGCCTCATCTGAAGAGCTAACGGCAACGTCCCAGCAAGCGGAAACTGCTTCTGAAGAAGTTGCAAGAACCATAGAAGAGATTGCAAATGGAGCTAGCGAGCAGGCAAAAGATACTGAAAATACTGTTCAAAGTGTTAATGATATGGGAAATCTTATGGAAAAGGATTCTCAGAATCTAAAGAATTTAAATCAAGCAGCTGTTCTTATAGATAAAGAAAAAGAAGAAGGCTTTAATATATTAAAAACACTAATAGAAAAGACTGATCAAAGCACTAAGTCTACTAAAGAGGTTTATGAAATTATAATGAGCAACAACCAAAGTGCAGAAAAAATAGACACTGCAAGTACAATGATTCAAAGCATAGCTGACCAGACCAATCTTCTAGCCTTAAATGCAGCTATAGAAGCGGCAAGAGCGGGAGAAGCAGGAAGAGGGTTCTCTGTTGTTGCTGAGGAAATCAGAAA
>CAZFTH010000080.1:0-6995 GCA_964521745.1 uncultured Peptostreptococcaceae bacterium | reverse complement strand
TGTAGTTCCACAAACTACTATAGCATCTGTTTTAGCTTCTAGATGCCATTCTATTAATTTTTCTAATGCTTTATAATCAACCTGATTGTTAATAAATGGGGTAACTAATGCTACTGCACTTCCTGTAAAAATACTCATACATATCATCCTCTCAAAAGTAAGTTTTAATAATATCAATATCAGACTTAAATAATAAAGATATTAACACCTAACTTAATTTCGTATAAAAAAATAGCCGTGAGCAAAAGGCTCACGACTATTATATGCGCGCAGAATATAAAAGTTCCCTTTTGCCCCAACACTATAAAGCGCAATATTATGAGATTGGGCAATCTCATAATAACAGTACTATGTTTATTTAACATAGTCCCAGCATAGCTATATCTAGCTTGTGCTTCGGCGGTTGCCCCTTTCCTAATTAAAGTACTTTTGACTGACCGCAGCCTCTTTAAAGTATTGTACGTATTAAATTTTTATTTAAAATTCTTAGGTATTTTTAAAATAGTAACATAAAGCTACATAAAACGTCAAGAAATTATTCAAAATTATTTTGAAACTGATATCCAAATTGCATTTGTAATATCTTTTAAATCTTCAGGTTCAATTTTGATGGAAGTATTAGCAGAACCAGCTGCTGGAAAAACAAAATCAAAACGTTTTAGTGATTCATCTAAGTATATATCAAATTTTTCCTTTAGTCCAAAAGGGCAAACTCCTCCTACTGGATGACCAGTAATTTCTTCAACTTCATCGCCCTTTAGAAATTGTATCTTCTCTTTAAATTTTTCCTTAAATTTTTTATTATCTAATTTAGCATCTCCAGCAGTTACAATAATTATATATTTTTTTTTTAGTTTTAAAGCCATGCTCTTTGCAATTTTAGCCGGCTCAACATTATGAGCTTTTGCTGCTAATTCTACCGTAGCTGTGCTTTCTTCTAATTCATATATTTTATAATCTAACTTTCTACTTTCAAAAAAATTTCTTACACTTTGAACTGACATTTTATTTTCCTCCTTAAAATTTATTAACTTTAAAAAATATGTAATAGCATAATTATGCTATTACATATGATAAGTTTGAATCGTAAATTTTATCCGCTTCATTCACTTCTATAGGTTTTCCAAAAAGATAACCTTGAATGTAATCGCATTTTCCAACTCTAAGTCTTCTATATTGTTCCAAATCCTCTATTCCCTCCGCTATTACTTCAAGTTCTAGACTATGTGCGAGTGAAATCAAGCTATCCATAACTTTAATATTGGCAAGCTCTAAGAACTTATCACTAAGTGATTTATCTAATTTAATTTTATCAACAGGTATAAAAGTTAAGTAACTAAGAGACGAATATCCTGTTCCAAAATCATCAAGCGCAATCTTAACTCCAACTTGTTTCAATTCATTTAAAAATTCAATTGTTTTCTCAGTTTTTTCTAATAAAATGCTCTCTGTGATTTCTATCTCTATAAACTCTGGGAGTATATCATAATTTTCTAAGCTCGTCCTAAGGAATTCTATATAAGATTTATCCATAATCTGCTTAGTAGATAAATTAATAGATATAGGTTTTAAGTTGATATGTCTTTTTTTCCAATCATATAATTGCAAAATAGCTTGATTTGTTACCCATCTTCCTACTTCAATTATTAAACCAGACTCTTCAGCTATAGGAATAAAAATAGCTGGTGATAAATTGCTATCCTTAAATCTAAGCAGTGCCTCAAATCCATAAACTGATAAAGCATCAACTCTTATTTGAGGCTGATAGTGAAGAACAAATCCATCTGCTCTTAAAGCTTCCCTAATTTTATTTTCTATTGTTACTTTTTCTTTTATCTTTTCAATCATTTCTAAATCAAAAAATTTATAGTGATTTCTACCTGATGCTTTAACTTGATACATAGCTGTATCTGCATTCATTATAAGTTGATTTATATCTGAACTATCTTTTGGATAAAATGTTATTCCCATACTAAAATCAACATTAATTTTATTATTATTTAGCAAAAATGATTCATCAAAAATATCATGTATATCCTGTGCAAGATTCTCTACAGTTTCCTTATCCGTATCACTTAGTAAAATTAAAAACTCATCTCCACCAAATCTAGAAATAAATGCATTATTTCCAAGCAATAAATTTAATCTATATGCTACTCTGCTTAAAAGTTCATCCCCATGTACATGACCTAAAGTATCATTTATAGACTTAAAATTATCGATATCTAGAAATATTATAGCTCCTTCTTTTTTGGATTCTAATTCAAAACTTAATCTTTCCATAAAACTTCTTCTATTTGGTAGATTTGTAAGCTCATCATTGTAAGCCATGTGTTCAATATGACTTTTTAGTTCCTCTAATTTTTGGCTATATTGCTCTATTTCAAAATATCTATCTTCAAGTTCAACTTGTGAAGCTCTTAGCTGCTCATAGGCGACCCTAATTTCATCATTAGAGCTCATCAAGGCTTCTTCATTTTCTCTTATTTTATAAAACAATTCTTCTGTCTTATTTAAAATGGAGTTAATAGCAAGCGATATGCTATAAAAAACATTTTTTCTATGAATAGGAAGCCTATAAGATAGATTATTACTTAAATCTATTTTATTTATTCCGCTTTCCAATCTCTTTAGCGGAGTTATAATGTTCCTCTTTTGACTCCATAAAAATATAGCTATTGCAATCATGCTAATAGTAAAAGCTATGATTATATGGTTGTATATATATGTAAGTATATTTCCCATAAAAATAGCACCAGCTGTAATCAATAGTGGTAAGATTATAACCTTAAAATAGTTTATATTGTATTTATTTTTAGTATTTTTTTTCATCAAAACGCTCCTAGAATATGTATTATATTAATTTAAATTTTATAAATAATATTATTATATTATTTATACATCAAAAGTACAAAAAAAGATATCCAAAATTTGAATATCTTTTAAAATTTAATTTATTTTTCACTATTAAATTTTCTTATTTTTTAGCCTTTCTAATTCAATAAATTGTTTTATGAGTGGTGTTACGCTGCTTGTTAAAGTTTCAAAAATAACTATATGATTTTCTTCTAGTATTCCTTCTAATTGAGTAATAATTATATATCCTAAAATAGACTCTTTTGAAATATCTATATAGTCAGTTTTTATAGGGAGTAATAACATACAGTTGGATTCAACTTTATCTGATATGCTTATATCAATAAAGTCATCAATCCTATTAATATTATGACTAAAAAATATTTCATTATAATTATTTTCTAAAATGGACTCATTTAAAACAATTGAGCTAGAAGTATATCCAAATGAATTTATTCTTTCAATATTTTTTTCATTTTTTAGTATTATAGCTGCTTGTTTTACTTTATATCCTATATCTAAAGTCTTTAGTATTATTTCCAGCAGTTCATCTAAATCTTCACAAGAATTTATATTTCTAATCATTGAATTTAATTTTTTTAAATTTTTAAGTTGAATAGCAGTTTCATTTTCTCTTTCTTTTATTTCTTCTACATATTTTGCATTTTTTAGAGCAAGATATATAGTTTTCCCTACATTTTGAATTTGATTTAGTGTTGAATTATCATAAGTAGACCCACTTACAGAATCTCCAACAGTTATAAAACCAGTTATAGGTTTATCTCCTATAAGAATTAGATACTTTGCTGGAATTTTTCTTAAATCCTCTGTTTTTTTAAATATAAGACTTAACTCTTCAAAATCATCTTCTATATCAAACACTGATTTCTTACTAGGAACTTCATCAATTATAAGTTCAAATTCATCATAATAATTTCTAAAATTAATAATATCACTATAACCTTTTATAATAAATTTCTTTCGAATAGAATCAAAAATTGCAAGCGATGTTACACTACTAGAAGTAAGCTCTCTTACTACATCAATGCATAAATCGTATAGTTTATTTATGTCAGTTTCTGCAAGTAACATTTTTGTTGTTTGATTAATTGAAAACTGTTGAAATAATTCTTTATCCATATTTTTAGCAAGTTTTTTATAATCCCTATATAACAATGTGTTGGAAAGAGCCATATTTAGTAGGGTTTTCATTCCTTCTAAATACTCTATACTATAAAGGCTAGAATATGGATTTTCTTCACAGGCAAAACCATCTGCTATTATAAAACCATATAACTCGTCTTTTACTATAAGAGGTATAATCAATTCTGGATCATAGTGATCAATAAATTCTTCCTCAAAATACTTATAAAAATTTTCATACAGTATTCTTCCATATAAGGTAGCAACTTTATTTATTTTATTTGATTTCTTATGATATTTAAAATCTATTTTATTTATATAACCTATTTGTCCCACTAACTTATATATATCCTCATCTAAAAAATATATTGCAGATGCTCTTAAACCAAGAGTATTATGAAAAAATTCATATCCATACGATAATATCTGCTCCAAACTTAAAAGCTGAGAAAAATAGTCTACTGATGTTAGGATTTTTTCCATATTATATATGCTTTTATTTTCTCTAATACTTGAGTCCATAATTTTCTCCTTTATACTTGAGTTAGATGAAGATTGTTGTCCTTTACATAAAAAGAGCCTGACATAGTCTTACTTATAATTTTCTGAAGATTTTTAATATCTAAAACAGTTCTTGGATAGGCGTTCCCAAGAATCTTAACTTCTCCTTCTCCCTTTGTTCTCAAAAATTCTTCTAGTTTATTAAATTCATAATTTAATTTGTTAATTTCATCTATTATATTTTCATACGTAAGTAGCATACCCTTATAGGTAAATTCATCTTTTTCAGATAAATTTTCTTGGTTTAATTCTAAAATTTCAAGTTCTCTTTTCAATCTATTTGCTTTCGCTATAGTTTCATTAAAGTTTACTTTTATAACATCTAAATCTTCTTTAATTTTATTTCTATCAAACCCTTTAACTTGAATTTTGGTGGCTTTTTCCATAGAGTTACCAAAAGTATTTGCTGATACCAAATGTTTTGCTTGAATATCTCCACCTACAATTTTACCTTTTTCAGGAGATAAAATTATCCTGTCTCCTTTAAGAATACTTTCATAAGCATAAAGCCCTATGTTAATTTCACCTTTAGCTTCTATTTCAGCTTCATTTACATACTTTACATAAACATTCCTTCCAGCAATTAACTTAGCTTTTTTCTTACCATTTACTCCACCTAAAATCGATATGTCCCCATTAATAGAATGAATTGTTCCAACTGCACCTATTCCCATTTTCCCTTTTATAAATATATCTTTAGTTGCCCTTACAGAAAACAAATCTTCTACTATTCCATTTATAGTGACATAACCATCAAAATCTATATTCCCGGTTGAATATCCTACATTTTCTTCTATTGTTAGATGATTATGAACTCCAATTTTCCCATGTTCAAATTTAACTGCTCCATCAAATTTTGCTACAAGTATTATTTTCCCATCCTCTGGAACTTCTTCTGCAGATTTAGAATCATATTTAAGCATATAGTCTCTTCCAGGTTTTGCAATTACAGTTTTCCCAAAAACAGTCTTTCCTGCTTGGCCTGCAGTTGGCAGAATTTTTTCTCCTAGCCAACCTCCCCTTTCGATTTTGTCTATTAAGTTCATTTCATAATTGTCAACATTTCCATCATTTTTTATTTTAGGCTTTTTTTCGCTTAATTTTAAATATGTTATTTTAGCATCCCTGCCACTTATAGGCTCTACTCCAATAGCTACTACTATCTTTTTTAAAGATTCCATATCTTTAGAAATTTCATCTAAATTAATTCCTTCTTTAATTCCATAATTATTTAAAGCATAAAGTATATCGTTTTTCACATCTGATATATCCATTTTTTGAAAATCATTTTCTGAAACATTTATATCCAAATATGCATTCATCTCATCTTTAGAGCTACTAAGCTCGTACATCGGCTTATATTCTCCTATGCACACGCTTGAATTTGGATTTTCAAAAGCTTTTTTTAAAGATATAAAATTAAGTATCTTAATTCTAGGAAATTCTCTACATATAGCATCTAGATATGACAATGGTATAGAATGATTTTTTACATTTAGCCATAGTTCATCTTTTTCATTTGTATTTTTTAAAAAAATATTAATATTATTATCTTCGAATATTGTAATCATATAAATACCTCTTTCAAAAATATTGTTAAACTTACTTTACCATATAAGACAGAAAAATCACATACCTAATAATTCCTTGATAACTCTAGATGCCATAATTAATCCTGCTACCGATGGTACAAATGCAGTTGAACCTGGCACAATTTTCTTTGTTTCGTTACTGATACTAACTACTGGTTTTAAAGGTTTTTCTTCAGAAAATACAGTAAGCAAAGAACTTATAGCTCTTGCTTTTAATTCTTTTCTTATAACTTTTGCCAAAGGACACATATGAGTCTTATAGATATCTTCAATTTTTATTTTTGTAGGATCTATTTTATTTCCCATACCCATAGAAGAAATAATTGGAATATCTCTTTTTTTAGCTTCAACTATCAAATCTATTTTTGAAGTAATAATATCAATTGCATCTATTATATAATCATATCTATCTACGAAAAATTCCTCTCTATTTTCTGGAAGATATTTTTTATCCAAAATTTTTACATGACAGTATGGATTTATATCTTCTATTCTTTTTTTCATTACAAAAACTTTTTTTTCTCCTATTGTAGAGGAAAGTGCTGGAATTTGTCTATTTATATTAGTTATATCAATATCGTCAAAATCCACTAATGTTATGATTCCTACATTGCTTCTAGCAATAGCTTCAGCCGCGTAACTTCCTACGCCTCCAACTCCAAATATAGCTATATGCTTATTTTCTAATGAGCCAACTTTTTCTTCTCCAAAAATAAGTCCTAATCTTTGAAATTCTTTTTTCATTTTTTCACCTCGCTCTATATTATACTATACAAATTACGATATAATATAAAGAAGTATAAATTCATGGAGGTGGAATATGAGAGTTTCTAGAGTTAATAG
>CAZFTH010000079.1:0-7034 GCA_964521745.1 uncultured Peptostreptococcaceae bacterium | reverse complement strand
GGACTAAAACTTATTTTAGCTATAGTTGGAAACTTTATCCTTGGAGCTCTTATGACACTTGGAATTGGACTGTATGCACCTTGTATGGCTCTAGTATACTTCCTAGGAATGAGTCCAGCAGTTGCTTTCCCAATAATGATGGGTTCTTGTGCATTCTTAATGCCAGTTGCGTCTGTTAAGTTTGTAAGAGAAGGAGCATATAACAGAAAAGCTTCTTTAGCAATAGGAATACTTGGAATAGTTGGAGTGTTTATTGCAGCGTATATCGTTAAATCATTACCTCTTGATGTTCTTAGTTGGTTAGTAATTGGAGTTATCTTCTACACTTCTATTACTATGTTTAAAGCCGCATCAAAATCAGCAGACTCAAAAGCTGCTTAATTTAAAAAATTATATTTATAAAAAAGGTTATATCTTGAGTAGGTTTATTACTACTTGGGTATAACCTTTTTAATTGAATATATTCTTGCTAGTATTTAAAATTATTTTATATTTGAAGGGTGGCGAAACAATGAATGTAAAAAAAACTCAAAGACAAAGTCGATTAAGGTTAAACTTTTATTTATACCTCTTTTAGTTATACTCGTAGGAGGTTTTGTAATTGGAGCAGTATCAAGTTTACTTACTAAAAATAGCTTATTAACTGAAATGAGGCAAAATGGGTTTTTTATTACTCATTCATTTGTTGACAGGCTTAATGAAAATGCACAAGCACTAGATAGTATGAATGAAATGTTAGCTGAAAAAATTATTTCGACTGGGAATATTATAGTGTCAAATAATGAAATATTAAGTCTTGATTATATGCAAACTTTAGCTGAGGATTTAAAAGTCGATGAGATAAATTGGTTTAATTCACAAGGTACAATAGTTCAATCTAATATAGCTGACTATATTGGATGGCAAGCACCAGCTGATCATGCAGCCATGGCTTTTGCAAATTCGACTGAAGAAACTCAAATAGAGGATATAAGGCAAGATGTAGAATCTAAAGAATATAAGCAATATGGTTATGTGAGAGGAAACAATGGTTACTATGCACAAGTGGGTATTAAGGCAGACATAGTTCAGAAATTCAGTGAGCAATTCAGTTACCAAACTCTCATTGACAATATAGTAGATGATGAAAAGATTGTTTATGCGCTTTTTATAAATGAAAATTTAATTGCAACAGCACATAGTAACAAAGAAAGAATTGGCATTACTTTATCTGATGAAGGAAGTAAGACTGCAGCAGTTGATAAAGAAGAATATGCATCGGAATATTATTATGAAGCAGAAAATGTTGATGTTTATGATATACTTATGCCTGTTGAAGTGGCGGGGAATCATTTAGGAGCAATTAATATTGGATTTTCCATGGAGGCTGTCAATTTAGCTATAGCAAAGAATAATATGATGATAGCAATATCAGGTATATTAATTTTTCTAGTACTTGCGTTTATATTATACACTAATCTAAGTGGCTCTATAAAAATTATAAATATACTAAGAAAATATTTGCTTCAAATGGCATCAGGAGACTTTTCTAGTGATGTAGATGCTGCGCTTATAAATAATCGAGATGAGTTTGGTCAGATGGCTAATGCTTTAAATGATATGAAAAAATCTATTAGAACTATGCTTTTTACTCTTATATCTCGTTCAGAAGAGATACATGAAGCATCTAATAAATTTGCAGAAGTATCTAAAAAAACTGAATTTACATCAAGAGAAATATCAAAGGCTATTGAAGAAATAGCTAATGGAGCGACATCTCAAGCTAAAGATACTGAGCAAGCCAGTGAAAATGTAAGTGAGATGGAAGACTCTATAGAAAAAGACTTTGAACATATAAAGGAATTGAATCAATCTGTAAGTCAAATAGACAAGCAAAAAGATGAAGGCTTTGTTTTGCTAAAAGATGTTGTGAATCAAACAAATAGCAATATGAAGGCTTCGGATATGATTTATAAAATTATTATAAATAACAATGAAAGTGCTGAAAAAATAGAAGAAGCAAGCCAAATGATTCAAAATATAGCAGATCAAACCAACCTACTTGCGCTTAATGCAGCTATAGAAGCTGCAAGAGCTGGAGAGGCGGGTAGAGGATTTGCAGTTGTAGCTGACGAAATTAGAAAATTGGCAGAGCAATCCAATGATTTTACAAATGATATTAAAAGTATAATCAATGAGTTAAGAGAAAAATCTTCTGGTGCAGTTGATGCTATGGAAGAAGTTAAAGATATAGTAAATAAGCAAAATCTTTCAGTAAAAAGTACGGAAGAAAAATTTGAGATGATTGCTGAAGCTATAGAGACTGTGAAAAATGTAATTGCAAAGCTAAATGAATCATCTAAAATTATGAACACTAATAAGGATGCAATTGTAAACTTGATGTATAATTTATCAGCAGTCTCAGAAGAAAATGCAGCAGGAACTCAGCAGGCATCAGCTTCTATGCAGCAACAGCTAGACTCTATAAGCATGATTTCTGATTCAGGAGAAGAATTAGCCTTGATTGCTGATGAGCTTAAAACTTTGATAGATAAATTTAAGGTTTAAAATTTGTTAACAAAACTTAATATATTGAAATGTTACTAAAGAATATAGTCTTTGCAAAGGCTATATTCTTTTTGATTGTTTTTAAATAATAAATTTTATGACTATTTAGAAAAATTAGCAAAAAATAGATTGAATCTAATCTTAAAATATATTAGATTAAAATTGGCAAATTAATTTTATGTATAAAATTTTAATTTTACTAACGAAAAGGAGAAATGAGACTAAATGAAAAATGGTATTTTTTCTATAGGTATTAAAGGAGAACTTTTAGTTTTTCTATCTGCTATGGGATTTGCTACAATGGGAGTATTGGGAAAAATGGCTTATAGCTATGGACTTAATACTACAACGTTACTTTTTTTAAGGTTTTTTATTGCCGCCATTATTCTTTTTTTAGTCTCGCACTTTTTAAAAAGACCACTAAAGCTTAAAGCGAAAGATGGGCTTATTTCTTTTGGATTTGGTTTTATAGGATACAATCTAGTTTCTTTTTGTTACTTTTATTCTTTGAACTTTATTCCAGCTTCACTTACGGCTGTTATTTTTTTTACTTATCCTATTTTCGTAACTTTGTTTTCGTTTATATTTTTTAAAGAAAAATTAACTCCAAATAAAATATTATCCTTGTTATTAGGAAGTGTCGGAATTTTAGCTATAGTATCACCAGGAAAAACACATATAGACTATAGGGGGATTATCTTCTCGCTTTTAGGTGGAATTTTATATGCTTTTTATGTGTTAGGATTATCTCTTCCTAGAGTAAAGAAAATAGATTCGGTAAAAATGAGTTTTTATACAAATATATTTGCAGCTCTTGGTATGGGAATAGCAGCTATTATTAGCAAAACTTATATTTATGATATAAATATATATGCTCTTACATATGCGTCTCTTATTGGTATTTTTGCAACTTCTGTTGCTATGCTAGCTCTTTTTGCAGGAGTAAAAAGAATAGGAGCAGTTAAAGGCTCTATTATTGCAAATATGGAAATAGTCATAGCTTGTATACTAGGGGCAGTGTTTTTAAATGAAAAGATGGGAATATATCAGCTTATGGGAGCTACGCTTATAATAAGTTCAGCGATTATGGTAAGTTTACCTAATAAGACTTTAAAAAATGTATCTCTAGAAAATTCGCTAGAAGCAAAATAAAATAATAATTTATCTTAGATTATAATTCATATTGCTGAAATTTAAAGCAATATGAATTAATTTTATCTGAGATATTTTTATTTTTTGTAGAAATTTAAAGTCTTTCATTTGAATTGTATAGAACTAGTAAATATGATATATTAAGTCAAAGAACTTTATAAGATAAGGAGAACTTATGATGAGAGTAAAACTAATTGCACATACAGATAATCCGGACAAAGTTGTGTCTATGGCCGCTAAACTTTGCTATTCTCCAGTTGGAGCAGAATCTATAGGCGAAGGTTTATCGCCTCAAGAAATTGAGAAGTTTCTTGGCATTCTTGTATCAATGGGACATGAAAGCCCTATAGAGCATGTAAGCTTTACATTTTCTATAGAAGGAATATCAAGAGCTTGTTCTCACCAAGTAGTAAGACATAGAATTGCTAGTTTTTCTCAGCAGTCACAAAGATATGTAAAGCTAAGTCAGTTTGAATACATAGTTCCACCTCAAATAGAAGCTAATGAAGAGGCTAAGTCTGTATTTTTAAAAGCCATGGAAGCAGACCAAAAAGCTTATGATGAAATAGTTGAAAAGCTATATGAAAAGAATTATGCAGAGTTTATAAATCAAGGCATGAGTGAAAAGAAAGCAGCTTCAGCGGCAGAAAAAGTATCTATAGAAGATGCTAGATATGTATTTCCTAATGCCTGTGAGACTAAGATGGTAGTAAGCATGAATGCGCGCTCACTTATGAATTTCTTCACTCATAGATGTTGTGAAAGAGCACAATGGGAAATCCGAGATTTAGCTTTTGAAATGCTAAGAGAAGTAAAGAGCGTAGCACCTATTTTGTTTAAAAATGCAGGTCCTAGTTGCTACAAGGGTAGTTGTAAGGAAGGTGCTATGTCATGTAAACGACCAGACATCCCAAAATCTAAAATTGAAGCTATCGAAGCTAGTTTATAAAACTAAAAGCAATTGTAAAGCAGTTAAAGCGCTGTATTTAAATTTATAAGGAGGTACCTGTTATCTCCTTATAAAAATTATCTAAAATAGAAAGAAGAAACCAGTATGAATATATCAGGAAGAAATCCAGTGCTTGAAGCACTTAAAAGCAATCGTACTATAGATTGCCTATATATTAAAGCGGGAGATAAAGAGGGCTCTATTAAAAAAATCCTCTCTATAGCAAAAGAACAGAAAATATTAATCAAAGAGGTTGATAAAACCAAACTAGATGAACTTGCTGAAGGGACACAGCATCAAGGCGTTGTGGCACTAGTAACAGATTATAAATACTTTGAACTTGAAGAAGTGTTAGATGAAATTAGAGAAAAGGATGAAAACCCTTTCTTTATTATATTGGACGAAATAGAAGATCCGCATAATCTAGGAGCTATAATTCGTTCAGCAGAGGGCGCTGGAGCTCATGGAGTAATCATACCAAAACGAAGGTCAGCCTCTGTGAATGCAACTGTAGAAAAGACAGCTGCTGGAGCAGCGTCTTACATGAAGGTTATAAAAGTGACCAACCTAGTATCTACCGTTGAGAAACTAAAGAAAGAAGGTATATGGATTTATGCCTTGGATATGGATGGAGAGTCATATGATACAGTGGATTTAAAAGGCTCAGTTGCCCTAGTAGTAGGAAATGAAGGTAAAGGTATATCAAGACTTCTAAAGGACAACTGTGATTTTACTCTAAAAATACCTATGAAAGGTAAAGTGGGGTCTTTAAATGCGTCTGTGGCTGCATCTATTCTTTTGTATGAAGTAGTAAGGCAAAGACGAAATAGTTAGGAAGATAAAATTGAAAAAGAAATTTACGGATTATCTTATAGTTGATGGTTACAATGTCATTAATTCGTGGGCTAATCTAAATGATGTGGCAAAAGAAAATTTAGAAGGAGCCAGGGAAAAACTTAATTTCATTCTTGGTGAGTATGCATCCTTTAGTGGGATTTATACTATAGTTGTATACGATGCATATAGAGTGAAAGGTCATGCTAAAAGAGAAGAAGAGATTGCCAATTTTAAAATAGTATATACAAAAGAAAAACAAACTGCCGATTCATATATAGAAAAACTAATTACAGAGTTTGGACCAAAAAAACACTTTAATATAAGAGTTGCTAGCGATGATATGGCAGAACAACAAATGGTACTTGGTAAAGGTGGAAGTAGGATAACTACAAGAGAACTGAAAATAGAAGTTGAGCGCTCTACTAGTAAAATAAAAACTACAACCAAAAATATAAAAACAGATAAAAACACCTTGGAAGATGTAGTTGATATAGATGTTCTTGAAAAACTTGAACAAATAAGAAAAGGTATACTTAAGGGGAATTGATGGAGGCTGTTAGATGTCAAAAAAAGAGGACTTAAATGAGGGATTAATAGACAGCGGGAAAAATGCAGAAGATAGAAATTTAATTGATGATCAAGCAGATGTTGATGATGATATGGTTTTTAGAGCAAAGGCTGGAGACGAAAAATCCCTCAATCATATTATTAGAAAGTATCGTAATTTTGTAAGAGTAAAAGCTAAGCCGTTTTTTATAGTAGGAGCAGACAAAGAAGATATTTTGCAAGAGGGAATGATTGGCTTGTTTAAAGCTATTAGAGATTATAATGAAGAAAAAACAGTTTCATTTAGAGCTTTTGCAGAACTCTGCGTGACTAGACAAATTATTACAGCAGTAAAAACAGCAACAAGACAGAAGCATATTCCGCTTAATTCCTATATCTCTCTTAATAAGCCTATGAGTGAAGAAGACCCTGATAAAACTCTTATGGATATGATGAAGAACTCTTATATTACCGATCCTGAACAGCTTATGATTAGTAAAGAAGAAATGAAGCAGATAGAAGAAAAAGCCAAAGAGATGCTTAGTGAATTTGAAACTAGAGTGTTATCTTTATATTTAAAAGGTTACTCATACAATGAAATATCAGAAAAACTATGTAAACATTCTAAAAGTGTAGATAATGCTCTTCAAAGGATAAAAAGAAAATTTGAAAAATACTTAAAAGAAAGAGAATAGGTAATTTTAATGTTATTCTTATAAAGAAATTCTAACTTTTTATTATATGAATCAATAGATTTAAATATAGTAAAAATCTTTCTTGATTTTTGTCTATAAACATAGTACAATATGCCTTGTAAGTGCTCACGTGGCTCAGTCGGTAGAGCGTCGCCTTGGTAAGGCGGAGGTCGGCGGTTCAAGTCCGCTCGTGAGCTCCATTTCTTTATATAAAAAATGAAACACTTGGAAGTGTTTATTGAAGGAGGAGCTAAAAATGGCAAAAGCTAAATTTGAAAGAACCAAGCCACACGTTAATATTGGAACAA
>CAZFTH010000078.1:5789-7068 GCA_964521745.1 uncultured Peptostreptococcaceae bacterium | reverse complement strand
GAAGTACCTAGAGGCCCAGTTGATAAAATCAAAGCTTTTGCTAAAGAAGATTTAGGTGAGGTTCATTTCAAGCCTCAAACAGATTCAGAGATAGCATCTTAGGAGGTTTATTATGGAGTTATGGTACACAGAACAACAAACGGATGAGGTGCGCTTTTCTATTAAAGTAAAGCAGCACTTATATACAGGAAAAAGTGAATTTCAAGATGTAGATGTATTTGAAAGTGAAGAGTTTGGGAAGTTTCTTACTCTTGATGGTCTTATGATGGTAACTGAAAAAGACGAATTCATCTATCACGATATGATTACACATGTTGCTATGGCTACTAATCCTAATATCAAGAAGGTTCTTGTTATAGGCGGTGGCGATGGTGGTACAGTTAGAGAGCTTACTAGATATTCTCATATAGAAAAAATAGATATGGTAGAAATAGATAAGCTAGTTGTAGATGTTTCTAGACAGTATCTTCCTATTACTGCATCTAAGCTAGATGATTCTAGAGTAAGTCTTTATTTTGAAGATGGTATTCGCTTTGTAGCTGATACTAAAGAAGTATACGACCTTATTTTAGTTGATTCCACTGACCCTATAGGTCCTGGAGAAGGTTTATTTACTACTGAGTTTTATCAAAATTGCTTTAATATACTTTCAGACAACGGAATACTTGTAAATCAAAGTGAAAGCCCATATTATGACCAATTTTCTCATGAAATGAAGCGCGCTCACAAAAAGATTAAAAACATCTTCCCTATTTCAAAAGTATATCAGTTCCATATGCCTACATATCCATCAGGACACTGGTTGTTTGGATTTGCATCTAAAAAGCTAGATCCTATTGATGATGTTGATTTTGATAAATGGAACGCTCTTGGCATCAAGACTAAATACTACAATCCTCAGCTTCATGTAGGATGCTTTGCTCTTCCATCTTATGTACAGGAGATGCTAGACAATGAATAAGAATATTTTTACCTTTATAGGTTTTGATAATGAATTTGAAGATTCTCAGATAGTATTATTTGGGGCTCCTTTTGACGGTACTACATCTTTTAGACCTGGTACTCGTTTTGCTCCTAACATCATTAGAAACGACTCCTTTGGACTAGAAACTTACAGTCCTTACTTAAACAAGGATTTAGAAGATTATATGCTGTTTGATTCTGGAGATTTAGATTTCCCTTTTGGTAATCCTCAAAGAATCATAGATATGATAAAAGAGCATTCTAAGGCTATCGTAAATGCAGGTAAGATTCCTTTTATGATAGGCGGAGAGCATTT
>CAZFTH010000078.1:0-5779 GCA_964521745.1 uncultured Peptostreptococcaceae bacterium | reverse complement strand
TAGTAACACTAGGAAGCGTACAAAGCGTATATGAAAAACACAATGACCTTCATATCATTCACTTAGACGCACATGCTGATTTAAGAGAGGATTACATGGGACAAAAGCTTTCTCACGCTACAGTTCTAAGACGTTGCCACGATTTTTTAGGCGATGGAAGAATTCATCAGTTTGGAATTCGCTCTGGAACTAAGGAAGAATTTACTTGGGCAAAAGACCACGTGGATATGCACCCATTTTCATTAGATGGCTTAAAAGAAGTAATTGATGAATTAAAAGACAAGCCTGTTTATATAACTATAGATTTGGACGTATTAGACCCTTCAATCTTTCCTGGCACTGGAACTATAGAGCCAGGGGGAATAAGCTTCTTAGAGCTTGTAGGAGCTTTTAAAGAGTTTTCAAGACTTAATAACATAGTAGGCATGGATGCAGTAGAGCTGTCTCCTCACTACGACCAAAGTGGTATGTCTACAGCCGTAGCATGCAAGGTTATAAGAGAAATGGCCTTAATAGCTGTAAAGTAGCTAGTACAATTTCACAAAAAACCCTATCTAAGATTTTACTCTTAAATAGGGTTTTTTTTATTTTAATTACTTATTTTTTACTTATTAATTAAACCTTCTTCTTCTAACCATTTTTTTGCAACTTCTTTTGGCTCTTTTTCCTCAATATCAACTTGATAATTCAATTTTATCATTGTTTCATTGTCAAGTTTTTCTGTTATTTTGTTGAGCACATCAGCTAATTCAGGATGCTTTTCTAAGGTTTCCGCTCTAAGTGTAGCAGCTGCGTTGTATACAGGGAAAAATTCCATATCATCTTCTAAATTTACAAAATCAAAAGCTGCTATTCTTCCATCAGTTGCAAATCCCATACCTGAGTCAACTTGTCTATCTTTTAGAGTTCTATAAACTATCCCTATATCCATTACCTTCAAACTATCTCCATCAAATGCAAAACCATACTCATCTTCTAAAGCTGGAAGACCATCTGGTCTTGCTGTAAATTCATGGTCAGCTGCAAAAGATAGTTGCCCAGGATTTTCATTTACATAGTTTGCCATATCACTAATAGACTTTATGTTTAATTTTTCGCTATCATCTTTATTCATCATAATTGTGTAAGTATTATTAAGTGAAGCATAATCAAGCCATACTATATCATTTGCTTCTTTATCTTCACTTTTTACTTTCTCATAAGCTTCTTGAGAATTTGTTATTACTTCGTCTTTTTGTAGATGCATCAACCATCCAGTACCTGTGTACTCCCAATAAACATCTATTTCATCATTTTCAAGTGCACTTCTAACCTGCTCTGAACCTGCTACATTTGTTTTGTCTTCTACTTCAAAACCAGCATCTTCTAAAGCTAATAATGTAATTTGCCCTAAAATCAATTGCTCTGTAAAATCTTTTGAACCTACTCTTATTTTATTTTCTGATGTACTCGTTCCCGATGTACATCCAGTTAAAAATATTACTAACATCATAAGTAAACCAAATATCATAACCAATCTTTTTGAAAACATATTAATTCTTACCATAATATCACTCCTCTAAATTTTTATATTGCAGTTTTTTCTTCGATAAATGCAAACATTGTATCTACAAATATAGCTAATAAGGCAGGAAATGATGCTCCTAGAACTCTTATTTGCCACCTATTTATATTGTTTCCAGAAATAATAAGGTCTCCTAAGCCGCCTCCACCCACAAAGGCTGCTAATACAGCTGTCCCTATATTTATAGTTATAGCAGTTCTTATTCCTGCCACTATTATTGGCATAGCTAGGGGAAGTTCTATTTTTTTTAATATCCTAAACGGAGTCATCCCCATACCTCTTGCGGCTTCAAGTACAGACTCATCTAAATTCAAAATCCCCACCATAGTATTTCTAAGTATAGGAAGTAAAGAATAAATCCAAAGTGCAAGTATTGCTGTTTTAGCACCTATACCAAATACACCTACAAACAAAGCTACAATTGCTAGACTAGGAATTGTTTGTCCTATATTTACAACTCCTAAGACTTTGTTTGCAAATTTTTTAAAATTAGTCCTTGTAATTAGTATTCCTAATGGAACTGCTGTAAGTATTGATAATGCACTTGAAATTGCAACTATATATATATGCTCTTTAGTAGCTCTAAGAATCCTTTCATAACTTATAAACCGTTCCACTATTTTATCTTGTGGATAGTTCACAACGTAGTAGCTGAGCATTGCTAGTATGACTACTATAATAGTCATAAGTGCAAATTGCCTTATATCAGCTGAGCGTATCTTCGTCTTGGTCATCATCGTTCACCGCCTTCAAAAGGTCATCCATAGTTATTATTCCATCTATGCTTCCTTTTTCCTTTGATATAAATATGGCTTTTCTTCCCATAGAAAACATCAGTGAAAGAGCTTCTTTCAAAGTAGTTCCTGGACTTACTGTTTCACCTATTTCATTTAATATATTCGCTAGAGGTGCATTTTGGTTTTTAAAAGCATCTTTATATCTCACATAACCTAAAACCTTATGATTCTTGTCTTTTACAATGATATTTCTAACCCCTTGCTCTTTCATTAAGTTAAGAGCTAATATGGATTCAGATTCTATATCTATACTAGGAAGTTTTCTCAATACGTCTTTGCATTTTATCAAATTCATCATCTTTATTGCTCCATTACCACCTATAAGTTCAGCTACAAAATCGTCTGCTGGTTGAGATAATATTTCTGCTGGAGAAGCATACTGTACTAGCTTTCCATCTTTCATTATCGCTATCTTATCTCCCATTTTTATAGCCTCATCAATATCATGAGTAACAAATACAATAGTCTTTCCTAATTTTTCCTGAACTCTAAGAAATTCATCTTGTAATTTTCCTCTAGTAATAGGATCTAATGCTCCAAAAGGCTCATCCATAAGCATAACTGGAGGGTCAGCCGCAAGGGCTCTTGCAACTCCGACTCTTTGCCTTTGTCCTCCACTTAAATCTTTTGGTCTCTTATCTTTATAAACTTTAGGGTCTAGCTCCATAAGCTCTAGTAATTCGTCAATCCTTGCATCAATCCTAGCTTTATCCCAGCCAAGTTCTTTTGGAACCATCGCTATATTTTCACCTATAGTCATATGAGGAAATAAGCCTGTTCCTTGAATTACATAACCAATAGATAATCTTAGCTTTATTGGATCTACCTTATCTATATTCTTATCATCTATATATATATTTCCCGATGTAGATTTTATGAGTTTGTTTATCATTTTCATAGTAGTAGTTTTTCCGCATCCAGAAGGTCCTAGCAACATGCAGATTTCACCTTTTTTTATATGCAAATTCAAGTTATCTACAGCCATTTTATCAAGCTCATTATATTTTTTTACAACATTTTCAAACCTTATCATCCATATCACCTCTTACAGTTCGTATTTCTTTTGAATTAAACCTAAACCTTTATCTACTATTATAGTGATTAGAGATACCATAACAGCTCCTATTATTATCATTCTGTCGTTTCCCCTATTTATACCTTGGAATATATATTCACCTAATCCACCTGCACCTATATATGCTGCTATAGCTCCAATACCGATTCCCATTACAGTGGCAGTTCTAAGACCAGCCATAATAACTGGAAAAGCGAGAGGTATCTTTATTTTAAACATTATTTTGGTATTGCTCAGTCCCATACCCCTAGCTGCCTCTATAATACTTGGGTCTATAGTAATAATTCCTGTGTAGACATTTCTAATTATTGGCAACTGTGTATAGAGTACTAATCCTGCTATTGCAGGTGCTTTACCTATTCCCATAATTGGAATCAATACAGAAAACAAAGCTAAGCTCGGAATTGTCATAAGTATGTTAGCTACATTTAAAATTACCTTTGCTAGTTGCTTATTGTTTGTAATTAATATACCTATGATAACACCTAATATTATAGATATAATCATTGCTAAAATAACAATGGTAAAATGGGATATAGTCATCTGCAATATGGCATCCCATCTAGAAATAAAAAATTCTATTATATTCATTTTTCCCTCCTTATTAAAAATATATATCTTTCTACTACATAAATCTATATTTTGGTATTTATAGGTATAAAAAATCAAGGGTATGATTTATACCTTAAAAATGAGATATCTAGAATTTTAAATATACTTTCTAATATGAACTTATAGAAGATTTTAAAAAGAAAAAATTGAAAAAGTTTTTTAGACTTAATTTAGATGCAAGTTTAAAATCAGATTCTAGACGCATAATGGAACAATTAAGAAAGAATGTTACACCTTTTGGCAACTTTAATAGTATATCACACAAACAACTTTGTGTCAAATTTCAAGTTGTTTGTATGGCATTAAAAAAACCAGTTTCTAATTAAAGAAACTGGTTTAAATAGTATTTATTACTTAGCTTTGTGAGGAATCATCTCAAAAGCTTTACCTTCTTTACGCATTTTTCCGAATTCTGCTGTAGCTGTAAATAATACGTCTGTAGAAGAGTTAAGAGCAGTCTCGCATGAGTCTTGGATAACCCCTACTATAAATCCAACTCCAACCATCTGCATAGCAACATCATTTGGAATACCAAATAAACTACAAGCAAGTGGAATAAGAAGTAATGATCCACCAGCAACTCCAGATGCTCCACAAGCAGATACAGCTGCAAGAATACTTAAGATTACTGCAGTAGCAAAGTCTACTTCAATACCAAGTGTATTAACTGCTGCCAAAGTAAGTACTGAGATAGTAATAGCTGCTCCTGCCATGTTGATAGTTGCACCTAGAGGAATAGATACTGAGTAAGTATCTTTATCAAGGTTTAACTGCTCGCAAAGGCTCATATTAACAGGGATGTTCGCAGCTGAACTACGAGTAAAGAATGCTGTAATACCACTGTCTTTAAGACATTTTAATACTAGTGGGTAAGGATTCTTGCGAGTATATACATAAACTACGATAGGATTTACTACTAATGCTACGAAGAACATAGTTCCTACCAGTAACATAATAAGCTGACCGTATCCTAAAAGTGTGCTTATTCCACTAGTCGCAATAGCATCAAAAACCAATCCCATAATACCAAATGGTGCTAAATTGATGACCCATCTAACCATCTGAGCTATAGCATCAGCAAAGTTAGATATCATATCTTTTGTTGACTGTGCCGCATGTTTTAGTGCTAGTCCTAAAAGAACCGCCCAAGCAAGAATACCTATGTAATTCGCATCTGCTATTGCACTTACAGGGTTAGAAACTATATTCATAAGAAGAGTTTTTAGTACTTCTGTAACTCCTCCAGGAGGAGTTAAATCTCCAAGTCCTTCAGTTCCTGGAAGTGTAAGTGTAAGTGGAAATAAGAAACTTCCAAGTACAGCCATAAATCCTGCTAAAAATGTACCTAGTAGGTAAAGTCCTATAATAGACTTCATATTTGTTTGCTGTCCTGCTTTATGCTGAGAGATTGCAGACATTACTAGGAAAAGTACTAATACTGGAGCAATCGCTTTCAAAGCTCCTACAAATAGAGATCCAAGAATCACTACACCTTTTGCTTGCTCTGGAACTGTAAGTGCTAGTATGATACCGATAACTAAACCGATGATTATACGTTTAACTAGACTTATTTGGTTCCATTTTGCCAATAAGTTATTCATTTCATTCCTCCTAAAAATTATAATATTAATGATTACTTCTTCGGTATCATTTTACCATAAACAAGGTGTTTAGTGAAGAGCAAAAAGTACATTTTGTCCACGGAGACAAAACAAATTCGAAATTTCGTTG